>NZ_JBEOPQ010000066.1:0-27011 GCF_040310285.1 Pseudomonas sp. HY2-MNA-CIBAN-0224
GGGTGTGTGGGGTGGGCTGGTATTTTTTTATAAGAGCCGGTTGTCGGAGCGTGTTGCTCGCGATCTTTAAAAGATCAAAAGATCGCGAGCAAGCTCGCTCCTACAGGTTAGGGGTCGGCTTTTATAGCGCCAACGGCGCCCTTTCACAGATGGTATTCAACGCCGCCGCCCACTCCGGGTTGTCATTGAGACACGGCACCAGTACCAAATCCTCGCCCCCCGCCTCAATAAACTGCTCGCGTCCGCGATCGCCAATCTCTTCCAGGGTCTCGATGCAATCGGCGACAAACGCCGGGCACATCACCAGAATTTTCTTCACGCCGTCTTTGGCCAACGCATCCAGACGCGCTTCGGTGTAGGGTTCGATCCACTTGGCCCGGCCTAACCGCGACTGAAAGGCCACCGACCACTTGCCCTCAGGCAAGCCCATGCGCTCGGCAAACGATTGCGCGGTGCGCAAACATTGCGCCCGATAACACGTCGCCAGCACTTCAGTCGATGCGTTTTGGCAGCAATCGGCATTTTTGAAGCAGTGATTGCCGGTCGGGTCCAGCTTGTGCAAATGCCGCTCAGGCAAGCCGTGAAAGCTCAGCAACAAGTGATCGTAGTCTTGCTCCAGGTGCGGCCGGGCGCTCGCCACCAAGGCGTCAAGGTATTCAGCCTGATCGTAAAACGGCTGCACGATCGAGAACTGCATCGACAGTTTTTTGGCCTTGACCACCCGCTTGGCTTCTTCAATCACCGTGGTCACGGTGCTGTCCGCGAACTGTGGATACAGTGGCGCCAGCGTCACCTGCTTGATACCTTGCGCGGCCAGACGCGTGAGCACGGTTTCAATCGACGGCTCGCCATAGCGCATGGCCAGCTCGACCGGGCCTTTGGTCCATTCGCGGGTCATGGCCTGCTGCAAACGGCGGCTCAGCACCACCAGCGGTGAGCCCTCATCCCACCAGATCGAGGCGTAGGCATGCGCCGACTGCTCGGGCCGCTTGATCAAAATCAAGGACACCAACAGTCGACGCACAGGCCACGGCAAGTCGATGACATATGGGTCCATCAAAAACTGGTTCAAGTAGCTGCGTACATCCGCTACCGAAGTAGACGCCGGCGAACCCAGGTTAACCAGCAACAGCGCGTGGTCGGTCATGCAACATCCTATTTCAGAGGCGGGCGGAAAGATCGTCTAGCGCCGCACGCAAATCGGTGAACTGAAAAGTGAAACCGGCAGCCAGCAAGCGGGCGGGCATTGCCCGCTGGCCACCCAACAATAACGTTGCCATCTCGCCCAATCCCACCTGCAAAACAAACGCCGGTGCTGGCATGAACGCCGGACGGTGCAACACGCTGCCCAAGGTTTTGGCGAACTCAGCGTTGCGTACCGGGTGCGGGGCGCAGGCATTATAAGGACCCGAGGCGGCATTCTCATGCACAAGAAAATCAATCAGGGCAATTTGGTCTTTGATGTGAATCCACGGCATCCATTGCCGACCGTTGCCCACCGGGCCGCCCAAGCCCATCTTGAACGGCAGCAACAGGCGCGACAAAAAGCCGCCTTCGGCCGCCAACACCAACCCCGTGCGCACCAGCACCACACGAATACCCAAGACTTGGGCACGCTGAGCGGTTTCTTCCCAGGCAATGCACAAGTGGGACGCGAAATCGTCGTTGACCGGCGGCGATTCTTCGGTCAATTCACGCTCACCACCGTCGCCATACCAGCCCACGGCCGACCCGGAGATCAGCACCGACGGTTTGTGTTCGAGGCTTTCAAGCCAGACTAAAAGGGTTTCGGTAAGCGTGACCCGGCTGCTCCACAACTGCGCCTTGCGCTTGCGTGTCCAGCGGCCGCCAGCAATCGGTGCCCCGGCCAAATTGACCACGACGTCTACTGGCTCGTGGCTTAACTCAACCAAGTGCTCGATGCCCCGAACGCCCGCCCCGCACAGTGCTTGCACGCGTTCAGGCTGGCGGCTCCACACACTCAGGCGATGACCTTGCGCCAGCCAGTGACGACACAGTTGGCGGCCTATCAAGCCTGTACCGCCGGTCAGCAATATGTGCATGGGGTGAACCTCCCGAGGAGTTTTATGCAGAGCACTGGTCTATTTTTAAAAGAAGACCCATGAATGGGTCATTGGCCTTATAAAGAATAGGTCAGTCTGACTCGGCAGGCGCACTAAAACCTATACCAAAAAATAAATTTGTACAGGTATTATAGAAAACGAAGTCTGTGCAAACAGGGGAACGAGACCAATATGACTGTACCCATTGCGATCATCGGAGCCGGCATTGCCGGACTCTCAGCCGCCAACGCGCTGCACAAGGCCGGTTACGCGGTTCATCTTTTTGACAAAAGTCGAGGCAGCGGCGGGCGCATGTCGAGCAAGCGCAGCGATGCCGGCGCGCTGGATCTGGGTGCACAGTATTTCACTGCCCGTGACCGTCGATTTGTCGATGAAGTCCAGCAGTGGCAAGCCCTTGGCTGGGCAGCCGAATGGTCCCCGCATTTGTACAACCACAAAAACGGCCAACTGACGCCCTCGCCCGACGAGCAAACCCGCTGGGTCGGCGCACCGCGCATGAGCGCAATCACACGCGGGATGCTCGGGCGCCTGACGGTGAACTTTTCGTGCCGGATTACCGATTTGATCCACGGCGAAAAACACTGGCACTTGCTCGACTCGGACGAATGCACCCATGGCCCCTTTAGCCATGTGATTGTTGCCACCCCTGCCCCGCAGGCAATCGCCCTGCTGGCCGCAGCGCCTAAACTGGCCACCACCGTGGCCGGGGTCAAAATGGACCCTACCTGGGCCGTCGCCCTGGCTTTCGAGACACCGCTCGACACCCCGATGGAGGGCTGCTTTGTACAAGACAGCCCGCTCGACTGGCTGGCCCGTAACCGCAGCAAGTCCGGCCGCGAAGACACCCCGGACACCTGGGTTTTGCACGCGACCAGCGCCTGGAGCAAACAGAACCTCGACCTGCCCAAAGAGGCCGTGATCGAACACTTGCACGGCGCCTTTGCGGAGCTGATCCACTGCACCATGCCCGCGCCGGTCTTCACCCTGGCCCACCGCTGGCTCTACGCCCGGCCGTCATCTGCCCATGAGTGGGGCGCGCTGGCCGATGCGGACCTGGGACTCTATGCCTGCGGCGACTGGTGCTTGTCTGGACGGGTCGAGGGGGCCTGGCTCAGTGGTCAGGAAGCCGCCCGCCGACTGATCGAGCACTTGTCGTGAATCGCATTAATCCACGCAAACTGCTGCTGTCCAAATGGACGGCAGCCCAGCCCAAACACCGCGAAAAACACTTTCTGGTCACCCAATTGTTCTGCGACGAAGAAGGCACCGTGCTGGAAGTCGAGCTTCAGGCCGTGCTCACCCAGCGCAACCAGCGCCTGCCATGGCAACACTTGCAAGCGGCGGATGAGTGGAAGCTGGGCTGGCTGTAACTGACCCGCCTGAACCTCAAATACCTGTACAAGATATTTGACTTGTACAAGCCTGCGCTTATGATGAAACCAAGTTGTACATCGTTTAAAAGATGTACAAGTATTTCTTGGAGGTTCGTCACATGGTCAGCACTGCTTCTTGCCAGCACAAACCAAAAATTGCCATCAGTGCCTGCTTGCTGGGCGCCGAGGTTCGCTTCAATGGTGGGCACAAGGAATCGCGGCTGTGCAGTCAGACCCTGAGCGAGCATTTTGAATTTGTACCGCTATGCCCCGAGGTTGCCATTGGCTTGGGCATTCCCCGCCAGGCCATACGGCTGGTCGGCGATCCGGAACAGCCACAGGCTGTCGGCAGTGTCGATAACCAACTGAACGTTACCCGGCCGTTACACGATTACGGCGTCGAAATGGCCGCGGCGCATACCGACATTTGTGGCTACATCTTTATGCAAAAGTCGCCATCGTGCGGGCTTGAGCGGGTCAAGGTGTACCAGGACGGCGGCCGCCCTGCCGAATTGAGCGGCCGTGGCATTTATGCCCAGGCGTTTTGCGCGGCGCACCCGGATTTGCCGGTGGAAGAAGACGGTCGCCTGAATGACCCGGTGCTGCGTGAAAACTTCCTGACCCGGGTGTATGCCTACAGCGACTGGCAAGCCTTGCTCAAGCAAGGCATCACGCGCCGCTCGCTCACCGAATACCACGCCCGTTACAAATATCAGCTCATGGCCAACAGCCCGGTGCAATACAAGGCACTGGGTAACCTGCTGGGCAATCTCGGCAAGCAAGACCCGCGAGACATCGCCCCGCACTATTTCAGCGAATTGATGAAAGCGCTGAAAAAATGCGCCACGCGGCGCACGCACACCAACGTGCTGCAACACCTGAGCGGCTACCTCAAGCGCTCCATCAGCCCTGAAGACAAACAGGAAATGCAGCAACTGATCAGCCAGTACCTCAAGGGCATTGTGCCGCTCGTGGTGCCGCTGACCCTGCTCAAGCATCACTTCCGTCAGCACCCGGACCTTTACATCTCGCGGCAGGTCTACCTGCAACCGCACCCTGAAAACCTCAGCCTGCGTAATGCTATCTGACAATGAACGATGACCTGATCATGTCCAACACACCCGACTCGGACTACAGCAAAGCCCTGGCTGAAGGCTGGATACCGATCCGCGAAGTCGCCCGCATGACCGGTGTCAACGCCGTCACGCTGCGTGCCTGGGAGCGCCGGTACGGCCTGATCGTGCCCTTTCGTACCGCCAAAGGGCACCGTCTGTTCTCTACCGACCATGTGCTGCGTATCCGACGCATTTTGACCTGGCTCAACCGCGGGGTTTCGGTCAGCCAGATCAAACCGCTGCTCGATTCTGCCCCCTCTTACCATGAGCCTGCCGACAATGATTGGCACGCATGGCGCCAAGCGCTGACCCTGGCGATCCGCGAACTGGCGGAACGCCGCCTTGATGACAACTTCAATCAGGTCATGTCGCTGTACCCGGCCCAACCCTTGTGCGAGCACCTGTTGATGCCGCTGATCAGCGAGCTGGAACAACACTGGCACGGCCAATTTGGCGCGCAACTGGAACGCGTATTTTTTGAGTCCTGGCTGCGCAGCAAACTGGGCGCGCGGATTTACCACAACAACCGCTCCCTCAGCGGCCCGCCAGTGCTGCTGATCAACCAGTCAGACAGGCCATTCGAGCCCCATCTATGGCTTACCGCCCTGATGGTCAGCAGCAGCCATTGCCCGGTTGAAGTGTTTGACGCCCAGATACCCGGCAGTGAGCTGGCGGTGGCTGTCGAGCGGCTCAACGCCCGCGCGGTGGTGCTGTATTCGAGCAAACCGTTGAACCTGCAACACCTGCCAAAACTGTTAAGTGCGATCACTTGCCCGGTGTTGATTGCCGGGCCCTCGGTGTCCATCCACAACGACGAATTAGCGGTATCCAGCGCTGAAAGCGCGGCTTTGTCTTTGGCAAAGGACCCCATCGAAGCCCATCAACGCCTGAGCCAACTTCGCCTCTTTTAGTGCTTTCAAGGAACAGACATGCAACTTTTGTGGTTACGCAGCGATTTGCGCCAACATGACAACACCGCTCTGAGCGCCAGTGCCGAGCGCGGCCCGACCGTGGCCGTGTACCTGATCAGCCCTGAGCAATGGCTGGCGCACGACGACGCGCCCTGCAAAGTCGATTTCTGGTTGCGCAACTTGAGCCTCTTGAGCGACAGCATGAAACGGTTGAACATCCCGCTGCTTATCCGCACCGCCACCACCTGGGATCAGGCGCCCGCTGTGCTGCTTGAGTTATGCCAGCAACTGGGCATTGATGACGTGCACGTCAACGAGGAATACGGGATCCACGAAACCCGTCGCGACCACGCTGTTGCCGACGCACTTAAGGCCCAAGGCATCGGCTTTCACAGCTATCTGGACCAGCTACTGTTTGCGCCCGGCAGCCTCCTGACGCAGTCCGGTTCGTATTTTAAGGTGTTCACCCAATTTCGCCGGCTCTGCTACAACCGCCTGCACATGGCCATGCCGAAAACCGTCACCGCGCCCAAAGCGCAAGCGGCCCTGCTGATCAAACGCGATAGCGTGCCGCAAGCCATCCCCGGCTTTGCAACACCGCCTCAGGCGCTGCGTGATCTCTGGCCCGCCGGTGAAGATGAAGCCCATGAGCGTTTGGCGCGATTTACCAGTGAACACATTCACTATTACCAGGACGAGCGCGATTTACCCGCCAAGCCGGGCACCAGCCAGCTGTCCACTTATTTGGCCGCAGGCGTTCTTTCGCCTCGCCAGTGCTTGCATGCGGCGCTGAGCAGCAACAACGGCGAGTTCGAAAGCGGCAGCCCTGGCGTCTTCACCTGGGTCAACGAGCTGCTCTGGCGCGAGTTCTACAAACATGTGCTGGTGGGCTTCCCGCGTGTCTCACGGCACCGCGCCTTCAAACCAGAAACCGAATATTTGCCTTGGCGTAACGCCCCGGCCGAACTGGCCGCCTGGCAAGAAGGCCGTACCGGCGTGCCGATTGTCGACGCCGCGATCCGCCAACTGCTGGCCACCGGCTGGATGCACAACCGCCTGCGCATGGTGGTGGCGATGTTCCTGACCAAAAACCTGTTGATCGACTGGCGCGAAGGCGAGCGTTTTTTCATGCGCCATTTGATTGATGGCGACCTCGCGGCCAACAACGGCGGCTGGCAGTGGAGCGCATCAACCGGTACAGACTCCGTTCCGTATTTCAGAATTTTCAACCCGTTAAGCCAGTCCGAGCGCTTCGATTCTGAAGGGCAATTCATCAAGCACTGGTTGCCCGAGCTCGCTGCACTGAATAAAAAAGAAGTGCACAACCCGGCCTCTGCTGGCGGCCTGTTTGGTGTAGCCAATTACCCTGCGCCTATTGTCGATCTGAAGAAAAGCCGCGAACGCGCCCTCAGCGCCTTCAAAAGCCTGCCTTCACGACAACTTCTCGAGGTGGAACATGATTGAAGGTCGTCGCATCTGGTTAACCGGCGCCAGCAGCGGTATTGGCGCGCACATGGCAAAAGAGCTGCTGCAACGTGGCGCCCGCCTTGCCTTGACCGCCCGTACCCTGGGCCCGCTGGTGGCGTTGTCTGAACGCTTCCCTGGCCAGGTGTTGCTGGTACCCGGCGACCTGACCGACCATCTGCAAGTGCGTGAAATCGGCATGACCATCGCGCAAAGCTGGGGCGCCCTGGACACAGTCATCATGAGCGCCGGGACCTGTGAATATGTCGATGTCAGCCAATTTGATGCGCGGGTGATCGAGCGCTCGGTGTGCACCAACTTGCTGGCCAGCAGTTATTGCATTGAAAGCGCGCTGCCCTTGCTGCGCGCCGGACGCTCACCGCATCTGGTGGGCGTAGTCAGTGCGGTCACGGCCTCGCCGCAGCGCCGGGCACAAGCTTTTGGTGCAGCAAAGTCGGGGCTGCGTTACTTGCTCGAATCACTGCGGGTTGATCTGGCCGACGAAGGCATTGATGTGACCTTGGTCAGCCCAGGCTTTGTCGATACGTCGCGGGCAGAAAACCCTGAGCTGTCGATACAGGGCCGCTGGCCTGCCTCTAAAGCTGCTGCGTACATCTGCCAGCAGTTGCAAAAACGGCCACGGGAGGTCGTGTTCCCGACCCGCTTGCTAAAACTGCTCAACCTGCTGGCCACCCTGCCAAAACGCGTGCAGGTGGTACTGGCCAAGCGCCTGTCACGCCGCCAGGGCGAGACCTCACTCTAAACCAGTGGGGCTGCGGGTGATTGATCAGCGGGTTCACACCTGAGCGCAGCTGTGCCTTACACTGCGCGCCTATGACCAACATCGCCCTGACCGACATTACCGAACCCGCCGTTACCTGTTCAACGTGCGCAGCCTGTTGCTGCCAACTGGAAGTGATGCTGATCACCGACACCGGTGTGCCCGAGCGTTTTATCGACAACGATGACTGGGGCGGTGAGGTGATGCTCAGGCTGGACGATGGCTGGTGTGCTGCATTGGATCGCAACACCATGATGTGCACGATCTACGAACAGCGCCCGCTGATTTGTCGAGAATTCGAGATGGGCGACGTTGAATGCCTGAATGAACGCCAGGGGATTTCGACGGCGTACGTGTAGGAGCGAGCGTCTTTTTAAGATCAAAAGATCGCGAGGCGAGCTCGCTCCTACAGGGGTGGTTACAGCGGGAGGGTGTAGTGCAGCGAGTAGCTTTCTACGCCGTCATTGGTGCTGGACAACCCGGCATTGGAGTAGTGCATCGCGCGAATGCCGACTTCATGCCCACCGGCAAAGCGCAGGCCAAAGCCCAAGCGGTCTTCAAACTGGAACGCCGTGCCCAATTTGTTGCTCTCGACCTCGGTGTGGCCAAACACCGCCACGCCGATACCGGCCTCCAGGTAAGGCTTGACCGTTTCACCCGCAAATTCGTACACAAAGACAGGTGAGAACGACAGGCTGTTGTTCGCCGAAGACTTGTCGCCTTCCCAGTAGGTGTAAGCGCCGCTCCAGTAACCGGTCAAACGACCGACGTCACTTTGCAGCCAGCTTTTGTCCCAATTTGAATTCAAGCCCAGACGATAGGTCATCGTGGACTCACTGGTGTGCCCCACACCGAATTCAATGCCGGCCGCTTGTGCCGTATAGCTATACCCCAGAGCGGCCGTTGCCAGCGCCACCAAGCCAATCAAACGTTTCATATGAAAATCCTATTTTCGTATGCCGATCTTAATTTTTATGTACCTCATCAAACCGATGAGTATGAATCTCCAGCCCCTGAGAAAGTTCAACGACTCAAATGCTCTTCATGTTTTCTTACAGATCGAAGCTTCGCACAAGACCAGATTTATTCCACAACACATGAAGGATATTTCTTAGAGATTCGGGGGACGCGCTGGTCCATAGCTGCGTTTCCCGCGCAGGACCGCTCGCCAACAGGCCGCGCTCGTCCAATAAGCGTTGCAGTTGGCGGGCCACGGCGGCGCCGGTGTCGATCAAGACGATCGACGGTGGGAGCATTTGGCTGAGCAAAGGCTTGAGGAAGGGGTAATGCGTGCAGCCCAGAATAATGGTGTCGCAGCCGGCGGCCAGCAGCGGCTCGACATAGCCGCGCAGCATCGTGCGCAAGGCCTCGCTGCTCAGATCGCCGGTTTCGATCAATTCCACCAGGCCGGGGCACGGCTGGGTGATGACCTTTACGGTGCTGGCGAAGCGGTCGAGCAAGGCGGCGAACTTGGCACTCTGCAAGGTGCCGGTGGTGGCGAGCACGCCGACCACACCACTGCGGGTGGCCGCCGCAGCGGGTTTTACCGCGGGCTCCATGCCGACCATGGGCCAGTCGGGGTAGCGCTGACGCAAATCTGCCACGGCCGCCACGGTGGCTGTGTTGCACGCCAGCACCAGGGCCTTGGCCCCTTCGCGCTGGAAAAACTCAGCCATGATTGCGCAGCGTTCACGAATGAACTCGGGGCTTTTTTCACCGTAGGGAATATGACCGCAGTCGCCGACATAGAGCAGCGATTCGTTGGGCAACAATTGGTTGATCTCACGCAACACCGACAAACCGCCGACGCCGGAATCGAACACACCAATCGGCGCTTCACTCATGGCCTGCCCCGCACACGCTACAAGCCGGGTCGCGCTTGACCCGCAACTCGCGAAAACGCGTGGTCACGGCGTCAATCAATAACAGGCGCCCCACCAGTGGCTCGCCAAAACCGGCCAGCAACTTGAGTGCCTCCAGCGCTTGCAGGCTGCCGACCAGCCCCACCAGCGGGCCGATGACGCCGGCTTCGCTGCAGGTCAACTCTTCGTCGCTACCGTGCCCATATAAACAGTGGTAACACGGGCTCGCGGGCTGGCGCGGGTCAAAAACCGATAATTGCCCCTCAAGGCGAATCGCCGCACCGCTGACCAGTGGCTTGCGCGTCGCGACACAGGCGCGGTTGACGGCTTCACGGGTGCCAAAGTTGTCACAGCAATCGAGCACCACGTCTACCGCGGACACGGCCTCGGCCAGCGAGTCGGCATCCAGCGCCGAGCGATGGGCAACCAGTTTGATGTGCGGGTTCAGCAGACGAAGACGGCGCATGGCCGAGTCGACCTTGCTTTCGCCGACATTGGCGCTGTCGTGGATGATCTGGCGTTGCAGGTTGGTCACGTCGACGCTGTCGAAGTCAGCCACGTGCAACTCACCCACCCCCGCTGCCGCCAGGTACAGCGCCACCGGCGAACCCAGCCCGCCCAGACCGACAATCAGCGCACGGCTGTTTTTCAGCTTGAGCTGGCCGTCGATATCGACCTGTTGCAACAGGATCTGTCGGCTATAGCGCAACAGCTCCTCATCGGTCAGCACGGCAGGCGGCCCAGGGTAATGCGTTCGTGGGTGCCCAGGTCTTTGCGGCTTTCTACCTGTTCAAAGCCCGCGCCTTGCAGCAGCTCACGAACGGCAGCCGCTTGGTCGTAGCCGTGCTCAAGCATCAACCAGCCACCGGCATTTAAATGCAGCGGGGCTTGGGCAATGATGTGGCGAATGTCATCCAGCCCGTCAGCACCGGCCACCAGCGCACTTTCAGGCTCGAAGCGCACGTCACCTTCGGCCAGGTGCAAGTCACCTGCAGCGATGTAGGGCGGGTTGCTGATGATCAGGTCAAAGCGTTGATCGACCAGAGCGCTGAACCAGTGGCTGTGCAGTACGCTGACGTTGGCCAGTTGCAAACGCTGGCGGTTGCGTTCGGCCAGCGCCACGGCTTCAGGCACGCGGTCAACCGCGGTCACCTGCCAGGCGCCACGCTCACTGGCCAGCGCGAGGGCAATCGCCCCGCTGCCGGTGCCCAGGTCCAGCACTTTGGCCGGGGTCTGGGGCAGCAACGCCAATGCCGTTTCAACCAGCAGCTCGGTGTCCGGGCGCGGGATCAAGGTGTGCGGCGCGACTTCCAGGTCGAGCTTCCAAAACCCTTGCTGGCCCAAAATATAGGCCACCGGTTCACCTTGGCGACGGCGCTGCAAGAAGTCTGAAAAGGTCGACGCGGCTTCGCTGCTGACGATTTTTTCTGGCCACGTGTGCAGGTAACTGCGCGGTTTGCCCAGCGCGGCCGCCAGCAACAGCTCCGCATCAAAACGGGCGGTGGGCGAGTCGGGCAATTCAGCGGCACGTAACAAACTGGCAATAATGGTCATTTATTCACCCAGGGCTGTCAGTTGGTCAGCCTGATATTCCGCTAACAATGGCTCAATAACGGCATCAACACCGCCGGCCAATACTTCATCCAGTGAATACAAGGTCAAGTTGACGCGATGGTCTGTGACACGGCCTTGCGCGAAGTTGTAGGTGCGAATGCGCTCGGAACGGTCGCCCGAACCCACCAGCAATTTACGCTCGCTGGCGATCGCGTTGGCCGCGGCGCTGGTTTGCTGGTCATTCAATTTAGCTGAAAGCCAGGACATCGCCCGTGCCCGGTTTTTATGCTGGGAACGCTCTTCCTGACACTCGACCACAATGCCGGTCGGCAAGTGCGTGATACGAATGGCCGAGTCGGTTTTGTTAACGTGCTGACCACCCGCCCCCGAGGAACGGTAGGTGTCGACGCGCAAGTCGGCCGGGTTGATCTCGATCGCTTCTTGCTCGTCGGGCTCAGGCAAAACGGCAACGGTACAGGCCGACGTATGGATACGGCCCTGGGATTCGGTGGCCGGTACACGCTGTACGCGGTGGGCGCCGGACTCGAACTTCAGCTTGCCGTAGACATTATCGCCTTCGACCCGGGCGATGACTTCTTTATAGCCACCATGTTCGCCGATGCTTTCCGACAAAATCTCGACCCGCCAGCCACGACGCTCGGCGTAGCGCGAGTACATGCGAAACAGGTCGCCAGCAAAAATGGCCGCTTCATCACCGCCGGTGCCCGCTCGAATTTCGAGGAAAACGTTGCGCCCGTCGTTCGGGTCTTTGGGCAAGAGCATGCGTTGCAGGTCTTTTTCCAGCCCGATGAGCTGTTCTTTGGCTTCGCGGACTTCTTCAACCGCCATTTCGCGCATGTCAGGGTCGTTGTCCTTGAGCAGCGCCTGGGCACCTTCGAGGTCGTCCTGCACCTTGAGCCACTGAACGTAGGCGGCAACAATGGGCTCAACCTCCGCGTACTCCTTGGAGTAGGCGCGGAACTTGGTTTGATCAGAAATGACCTCGCCATCGCCAAGCAAGGCGGTCAATTCTTCAAATCGATCCCGGAGGATGTCCAGCTTATTAAGCAGTGACGCTTTCATTACAGTTTTTTATCCGCAGAGCTATCCGATGAGCCCTCACCGAGGGCAAAAAGTTCTTGGGCCATGGCCAGCGCATCGAGGCGGCCTTCGGCGGAAAGCTTTTTAAGCTGCACGCTGGGGGCGTGAAGCAGTTTATTAGTTAAACCACGCGCCAGTTGCACCAGCACGTCTTGCGGATTGCTGCCATTGGCCATCACCCGCAGGGCTTTTTGCAATTCTTCATCGCGCAGGCGCTCGCCTTGCTGGCGATAGGCTTTAAGCACATCAACCGCCGCCAGCTCACGCAAACGCACCATGAAATCTTCGGCGCCGATGCTCACCAGCTCTTCCGCGGCTTGGGCCGCGCCCTGACGGCTCTTGAGGTTTTCTGCGACCACTTCGTGCAAGTCGTCGACGGTGTAGAGGTAAACGTCGTCCAACTCGCCGACTTCTGGCTCGATATCCCGTGGAACGGCAATGTCGACCATGAAAATAGGCTTGTGCTTGCGCAGCTTCAAGGCACTTTCGACAGCGCCCTTGCCCAGAATCGGCAATTGGCTGGCAGTCGAGCTGATCACGATGTCGCTGTGCACCAGCTCTTGTGGAATGTCTGACAACAACACGGCATGTGCGCCGAACTGCTCGGCCAGGGTACTGGCCCGCTCCAAGGTACGGTTAGCCACCACGATGCGTTTAACCCCCAGATCATGCAGGTGCCGGGCGACCAGGGTGATGGTCTCGCCCGCCCCGATCAGCAGTGCCTGACTGCGCTGCAAGTCGCTGAAAATCTGCTTGGCCAGGCTCACCGCAGCAAAAGCCACCGACACCGGGTTTTCACCAATCGCCGTGTCGGTGCGCACTTGCTTGGCCGAGTTGAACGTGGCCTGGAACAGACGCCCCAATAGCGGCCCGACGGTACCCGCCTCACGCGCCACGGCGTAGGCAGATTTCATCTGGCCGAGAATTTGCGGCTCGCCCAACACCAGCGAATCGAGCCCCGATGCCACGCGCATCATGTGACGAACGGCCGCATCATCTTCATGGATGTAGGCACACGCCCGCAGCTCTTCGTAGTTCAAATCGTGATATTCGGCCAGCCATTTCAGCACAGCTTCGGCGCCGAGTTGGTCTTGTTCGAGATAAAGCTCACTGCGATTGCAGGTCGAGAGGATCGCAGCTTCGCGACTGTCGGTGAGGCGGCAGAGTTGCTGCAAGGCTTCAACCAACTGCTCCGGAGTAAATGCCACGCGCTCGCGGACGTCTACTGAAGCAGTCTTGTGGTTAATACCGAGTGCGAGGAAGGCCATTCAATATCGCTGATGGTGACGAGAAGCCGACAATTGTCCTACTTCGTCTGATTCAGAACAACCATTGCTGACTATTGTCTCTATAGTTAACGTCTGTTGAACTCATCTTCCCTCGCATCATCAGAGCCTTATATCGCTTCTATCGATAGTCGCACCTGTTATGGTTTGCACCATCGCATGTGTCATGATGCCCAGACCGCAGGTAAGTCGCCTTTCTCTTATATGAATAGATCCTCCGCGTTGCTCCTTGCTCTCGTCGTTCTCAGTGGCTGCCAGTCTCTGGCCCCCACGTCCCCGGATGCTTCGTCCGCGGCAGAAGACGTTATCACCGTCCCGGAAAAGCCCACGGTCTATAGCTCGTTCAGCGAAGACACGCTGTACAGCTTGCTGAGCGCTGAGTTGGCCGGCCAACGCAATCGCCTGGATATCGCCCTCGATAACTACGTGACGCAGGCCATCAACACCCAGGATCCGGGCGTTGCCGAGCGTGCGTTTCGCATCGCTGAATACCTGGGCGCCGATCAGGCAGCCCTCGACACGGTGCTGATCTGGGCCAGAAACGCACCGGACGACCTGGACGCACAACGCGCGGCGGCCATTCAACTGGCACGCAGCGGGCGCTACGACGATTCCATGGCCTATATGGAAAAGGTCCTGCAGGCCAAAGGCGACACGCACTTCGACTTTTTAGCCTTGTCGGCCCTCGAAACAGACCCCGAGACTCGTGCTGGGCTGCAAAAAAACTTTGATCGCCTGCTGGTCAGACACCCGGACAACGATCAACTGATCTTCGGCAAAGCCTTGTTGATGCAACAGGACGATGACGCGGCCGGCGCCTTGAAACTGCTGGAGCAGCATCCGCCGCAAGACGGTGAAATCGCCCCGATTCTGCTGCGCGCCCGCCTGCTGCAAAGCCTTAACCGTGGCGACGAAGCCTTGCCGCTGCTGCAAAAAACCATGCGCGACAACCCGGACGACAAACGGTTGGGCTTGACTTATGCACGTACGCTGGTCGAGCAAAACCGCATCGATCAGGCAAAAGTGCAATTCGCCAGCCTGGTTCAACAGTACCCGGAAGACGATGAGCTACGTTTCTCTCTGGCGCTGGTGTGCCTTGAGCTTAAGTCTTGGGACGAAGCCGAAGGCTATCTGCAAGAACTGATCGACCGCGACAGCCATGTCGACTCGGCACACTTGAACCTGGGCCGCATTGCAGAAGAACGTAATGACCCGCAAGGCGCATTGATTCAATACGCGTTGGTAGAGCCAGGTAATGATTATTTGCCTGCACAACTGCGCCAGGCAGACATCCTGATCAACCACGGTCGCGGCGCTGAAGCCTCGCAAAAACTGGCGGCTGCCCGTGACGCCCAGCCGGACTACGCGATTCAGCTGTACCTGATCGAAGCCGAAACCCTGTCGGCGAACAATCAGACCGATCGCGCCTGGGCCGTCTTGCAACAAGCCGTCAAGCAATACCCCGATGACCTGAACCTGCTGTACTCACGCGCCATGCTGGCCGAAAAACGTAACGACCTCCCGCAAATGGAGGCCGATTTGCGCGCCATTATCCAGCGTGAACCTGACAACGCCATGGCCTTGAACGCGCTGGGTTACACCCTTGCGGACCGCACCACCCGCTACGCCGAAGCCAAAACCTACATCCAGCAAGCTTACGATTTGAACCCGGAAGACCCGGCCGTGCTCGACAGCCTGGGCTGGGTGAACTTCCGCCTGGGTAATTTGCCTGAAGCAGAACGTTTGCTGCGCCAGGCGCTGGAGCGCTTCCCCGACCAAGAAGTGGCCGCGCATTTAGGCGAAGTGTTGTGGGTGAGCGGCCAGCAGCGTGAAGCCAAAAAACTCTGGGGGCAGTTCCTCAAGGACAACCCAGACAGCCCTATTCTGCGCAAAACCGTCTTGCGCCTGACCGGATCCGAGACTCCTTAAATCATGTTTTTTCGTCATGTACGCCATCTCATTGCCTTTGGCCTGATCGCCCTGCTCGCCGGTTGCGCGGGTTTCGGCGCTCGTGAATCGGTCGAAGGTCACGGCAGCCCCGCCCTGTGGTCGCAGCATAAACAGCAGCTGAGCGCACTCGATGGCTGGCAAATCAACGGCAAGGTCGGCATTCGTGCCCCTAAAGATTCGGGCAGCGCGACACTGTTTTGGCTGCAACGCCAGGACTACTACGACATTCGCCTGTCGGGCCCGCTGGGCCGAGGCGCTGCCCGCCTGACCGGCCGCCCGGGCAATGTCAGCCTTGAGGTCGCCAACCAGGGCCGCTATGAAGCCACCACCCCGGAACAATTGCTCGGCGAGCAGTTGGGCTGGAGCTTGCCGGTGTCGCATTTGGTCTGGTGGGTTCGCGGGCTGCCCGCGCCCGACAGCAAAAGCCGCGTGACCCTGAACGCCGACAGCCGCCTTGCCAGCCTGGAACAGGATGGCTGGCAGATCGAATACCTGAGCTACATCGAACAAAATGGTTTTTGGTTGCCGGAGCGGGTCAAACTGCACGGCACGGATCTGGACGTCACGCTGGTCGTGAAAGATTGGCAACCGCGTCAGTTGGGACAATAAGATGCAAAAAGAGGCACTGGTTTTGCCCTCCCCGGCAAAACTGAATTTGATGCTGCACATTTTGGGTCGTCGCGCAGACGGCTACCACGAACTGCAAACCCTGTTTCAATTCCTCGATTACGGCGATGAAATGACCTTCGCCGTACGCGACGACGGGGTTATTTGCCTGCACACCGAGTTTGCCGGTGTGGCGCACGACGACAACCTGATCGTCAAAGCGGCAAAAAAACTGCAACAACAGTCCAACAGCCCGCTGGGCATCGATATCTGGATCAAAAAGATATTGCCCATGGGCGGCGGCATTGGCGGCGGCAGTTCAAATGCGGCCACCACCTTGCTGGGCCTCAACCATCTCTGGCAATTGAACTGGACTGAAGACCAGTTGGCAGCACTGGGCCTGAGCCTGGGAGCCGATGTTCCGGTTTTCGTCCGTGGGCACGCCGCTTTCGCAGAAGGCGTAGGCGAAATTCTTACCCCTGTAGACCCGGAAGAGCCCTGGTACGTCGTACTTGTGCCGCAAGTCTCTGTCAGCACAGCAGAAATATTTTCAGATCCTTTGTTGACACGTGACTCTTTGCCCATTAAAGTGCGCCCCGTTCCCAAGGGAAACAGCCGAAACGACTGCGAAGCAGTGGTGAAGGAGCGTTATCCAGAAGTACGTAACGCTTTGAATTTGCTAGGTAAATATACCGAAGCAAAATTAACTGGAACTGGAAGTTGTATATTTGGGGCCTTCCCAAACGAAGCAAGTGCTGATAAAGTGCTGCACCTTCTTACAGAGACCCTTACAGGGTTTGTAGCAAAAGGAAGCAACGTTTCGATGTTGCATCGAACGCTACAAGATCTGTCAAAGGAAACGGGTACACGGTACTCGTAGCAACAGATACAGGGGCGTCGCCAAGCGGTAAGGCAGCAGGTTTTGATCCTGCCATGCGTTGGTTCGAATCCAGCCGCCCCTGCCATTTCTTATACTCATCCAGGTTACCCTCAGCCTTCAGGTACTGCGCGTGTCCAAGATGATGGTCTTTACGGGGAACGCTAACCCCGATCTGGCTCGGCGTGTCGTACGTCAGCTGCATATCCCTCTCGGTGACATTTCTGTCGGCAAGTTTTCCGACGGCGAGATTACCGCTGAGATCAATGAAAATGTTCGCGGTAAAGACGTTTTCATTATTCAGCCGACTTGTGCTCCGACCAACGATAACCTGATGGAACTCGTCGTGATGGCTGATGCCTTCCGCCGTTCCTCAGCAACTCGTATTACTGCTGTTATTCCTTACTTTGGTTATGCCCGTCAGGATCGCCGTCCGCGTTCCGCACGTGTGGCTATCAGCGCAAAAGTTGTTGCTGACATGCTTACCGTAGTCGGCATCGACCGTGTTCTCACGGTTGATTTGCATGCTGACCAAATTCAGGGTTTCTTCGATATTCCTGTAGATAACATCTACGGCTCCCCAGTATTGGTGGATGACATCGAAGATCAGCGCTTTGAGAACCTCATGATTGTGTCCCCGGATATCGGCGGCGTCGTGCGTGCACGTGCTGTTGCCAAATCCTTGGGCGTGGATCTGGGGATCATCGACAAACGCCGTGAGAAAGCCAATCACTCCGAAGTGATGCATATCATTGGTGATGTCGAAGGGCGTACCTGTATTTTGGTTGACGACATGGTCGATACCGCCGGCACTCTGTGCCACGCGGCTAAAGCCTTGAAAGAGCATGGCGCTGCCAAAGTGTTCGCCTACTGCACACACCCTGTGCTGTCGGGTCGGGCAATCGAGAATATCGAGAACTCTGTGCTGGATGAGCTGGTGGTGACTAACACCATCCCGCTGTCCGCCGCCGCACAAGCCTGTTCGCGTATCCGTCAACTGGATATCGCACCGGTTGTGGCTGAAGCGGTTCGCCGCATCAGCAACGAAGAATCGATCAGCGCGATGTTCAGATAAGGGCCCTGCCCTGCTCTGACATCCGTTGACGAAAAGCGCCCCGCCCCAACAGCCTGTTGGGGCGGGGCTTTTTTGCCCATACCGTCCATAGCGCTGGTCGCAAACGCTAGGGCGGGTGTGGATATTTTGGAGATACAACATGAACGATTTTACTCTGAATGCTGAAGTGCGTTCCGACCTGGGGAAAGGTGCGAGCCGCCGCCTGCGTCGTCTCGCAAGCCTGGTTCCAGCTGTAGTTTACGGTGGCGACAAAGCCCCTGAATCCATCAGCATGCTGGCTAAAGAAGTTGCCAAACTGCTCGAAAACGAAGCTGCTTACAGCCACGTTATCGAACTGACCGTTGGCGGCGTTAAGCAAAACGTGATCATCAAAGCTCTGCAACGTCACCCGGCTAAAGGCCACGTGATGCACGCTGACTTCGTACGCGTTGTTGCTGGTCAAAAGCTGACTGCAATCGTTCCAGTTCACTTTGTTGGTGAAGCTGCTCCGGTTAAGAAAGGCGGCGAGATCTCGCACGTTATCGCGGAAATCGAAGTTTCCTGCCTGCCAAAAGACCTGCCTGAATTCATCGAAGTTGATCTGGCTAACGCCGAAATCGGCTCGATCATTCACCTGTCGGACATCACCGCTCCTAAAGGCGTTGAGTTCGTAGCTCTGGCACACGGTAACGACCTGGCTGTAGCCAACGTTCACGCTCCACGTGTTGCACCAGAAGCAGACGCTGAGTAATTCATTACTCTGTCGTTGGAGTTTTGAGAAACATCGCGAGCTAACACGCAGCGAGTAAAGCGGACAAGATCGCGAAGTTTACTCAGGTAAACCCGTTTTCTTGTCTGTTTTCGCCGCTACCGTTAGCGGCGATGTGATCCATAACTCTATAGAAGGGCCCTTGTCGTGACCGCCATAAAACTGATCGTTGGCCTGGGAAATCCAGGCACCGAATACGAACAGACCCGGCATAACGCAGGGGCCCTTTTTGTTGAGCGCCTCGCGGCGGCAAACGGGGTCAATCTCGTTGCCGATCGTAAATATTTTGGCCTGACCGGACGTTTCAGCCATCAGGGTCAGGATGTTCGTCTGTTGATTCCCACCACCTATATGAACCGAAGCGGCCAGGCCGTTGCGGCACTTGCCGGCTTCTACCGCATTGCGCCAGAAGCCATATTGGTGGCCCACGACGAACTCGATCTCCCACCGGGTGTTGCCAAGCTCAAGCTGGGCGGCGGCCATGGAGGTCATAACGGCTTGCGTGACATCATTGCGCAACTGGGAAACAACAATAATTTCTACCGTCTGCGGCTCGGCATTGGCCACCCAGGCGTCGCGAGCATGGTGTCCAACTTTGTTCTGGGTCGTGCGCCACGCGCCGAGCAGGAAAAACTGGACGCCAGCATCGATTTTGCCCTCGGCGTGCTGCCGGATATCCTCGCCGGTGAATGGAACCGCGCGATGAAAAACCTGCACAGCCAGAAGGCCTGACTCTTTTTCCGAGGGGAAACACCATGGGATTCAACTGCGGCATCGTCGGCCTGCCTAACGTCGGCAAGTCCACCCTGTTCAACGCCCTGACCAAATCCGGCATTGCAGCGGAGAACTTCCCCTTCTGCACGATCGAGCCGAACACCGGCATCGTGCCGATGCCCGACCCGCGTCTAGCAGCACTGGCGGAGATCGTTAAGCCGAATCGCATCCTGCCGACCACCATGGAGTTCGTTGACATCGCGGGCCTGGTAGCCGGTGCTTCGAAAGGTGAAGGCCTGGGCAACAAGTTCCTGGCCAACATCCGCGAGACTGACGCTATCGCTCACGTGGTGCGCTGCTTTGAAGACGAAAACGTGATCCACGTTTCCAACACCGTCGACCCCAAGCGCGACATCGAGATCATCGACCTTGAGCTGATCTTCGCCGACCTCGACAGCTGCGAAAAGCAACTGCAAAAAGTCGCACGTAACGCCAAAGGCGGCGACAAAGAAGCGGTTGCCCAAAAAGCCCTGCTGGAACAACTGATTGCCCACTTCACCCTGGGCAAGCCAGCACGCAGCCTGATCAAGAACATGGACGCCGATGAGAAACAAATCATCAAGGGCTTCCACCTGCTGACCACCAAGCCGGTGATGTACATCGCCAACGTGGCCGAAGACGGTTTTGAAAACAACCCGCTGCTCGACGTGGTGAAAGCCATTGCCGAAGAAGAAGGCGCGACCGTTGTTCCGGTGTGCAACAAAATCGAAGCTGAAATTGCCGAGCTTGAAGACGGCGAAGAAAAGGACATGTTCCTTGAGGCCCTGGGCCTTGAAGAGCCAGGCCTGAACCGTGTGATCCGTGCCGGTTACGAAATGCTCAACCTGCAAACCTACTTCACCGCCGGCGTTCAAGAAGTACGCGCCTGGACCGTCAAAGTAGGCGCTACCGCTCCACAAGCGGCTGGCGTGATCCACACCGACTTCGAAAAAGGCTTTATCCGCGCCGAAGTGGTCGCCTACGAAGACTTCATCCAGTACAAGGGTGAAGCAGGTGCAAAAGAAGCCGGTAAATGGCGTCTGGAAGGCAAGGACTACATCGTTAAAGACGGCGACGTCCTGCACTTCCGCTTCAACGTGTAAACCAACACACGTCTAAAAAACCGCGCCCAGGCGCGGTTTTTTTGGGCCCGGATTTTACCCCGACAAACACCGTGGCAAGCAAACAGTCTATGGTTAGTCCCAAGACCTAAAGACTGACTGTGTAGGGAGTCGCAATGCTGTCCAAGGTGTTCTTCAACCGTTTCACCACTCCTCTTATTGAGCGAATCCAGTTTCGCTGGACCACGGCCTGGCGCGATGCCCTGGCCTCAGCCATCGCCGCTGCACTGGCGTGGATCCTCGCCAAGCACTTATTCGGCCACGAGCACCCGGTGTTTGCCGCCATCAGCGCAATTGTTTGCCTGGCCCCCGGCCTGCCCAGCCATGGCAAGCAAGCGGTTGGCTTGATGGTCGGCGTGGCCACCGGGATTATTATCGGGCAAGCCGCGCTGTGGTTACCGGATGGCTACCCGTTGCTGCGCATCGGCTTCGCCACGTTCTCGGCCATTGCCATCGCCGCACTGTACGGCTTGGGCGCCGTTGTACCGATTCAGGCGGGCGTGTCAGCCGTATTGATGTTGGCAGTCGGCCCGGAGAGCGCAGGTGTTGTGCGCATGCTCGATGTGGTGGTGGGCGCCGGGGTGGGCCTGATGTTCAGCCAGATCTTGCTGACACCCAACCCCATCGGGATCATTGATGACTCGGCCAAGGACTTGCTGGAAAAACTCGCCAAAGGCTTCGGCCAAAGCCTGACAGCCCTTGAAAAGAACGACGCTAAAAGCGCGCAGCACGCGGTGTTTATTTTCTCGGGCGCTCACGACAGCCTCATCACCCTTGAGAACGGCATTGCCAGCGCACGCAATACTGCACGCTGGACGTTGCGCGGTCGGTTTGCCTCGCGGGAAGTCAAAGACATAGCCAGCCGTTACGAGCGACACGCCGTGCGCTTGTACGCCAGCGCCCTGCTGTTCTCTGAGGCCTTTGCTGACGCCATGCGCAAAGAACAGGGCTCGCCACCCGCCGCGCTGCACGAACGGCTCGCCAGCGTCGCCTCAGGCTGTGCAGCGATTGCCGGCGATACGCAGCAGCCGGTGTTGGCCGCCTATGACGACCAACAGGTCGAAGCTGTGTCAGCGCCGTGGCAAATCTGCCTGCAGCATTTGAGCACCGTCGAAAGCGCGTTGCAGAGTTTTAGTGCCAGCGCGCAAAACACGTAGTCGCTGCCGAAGGATGAGGCTGCGATGGGGTGCGCAGCGCCCCTGAATGGCGGTCCTTCGGCCCGCATCGCAGCCTTCGTACCTCGACAGCGACTACAGCAATCAGACCTTTTTGCTGCGCGGCAAAAAGATTGCCAGCACGCCAAACAGCGGCAGGTACGAGCACAGCTTATAGACGTATTCGATACCGTGAATGTCGGCCAGATGCCCCAGCAACGCCGCACCAATCCCGCCAAAGCCGAACATCAAGCCGAAGAAGATACCGGCGATCATGCCCACGTTGCCCGGCACCAATTCCTGGGCATACACCACAATCGCCGAGAACGCCGAGGCCAGGATAAAACCGATGACCACACTGAGAACGCTGGTCCAGAACAGATCCGCATACGGCAGCAGCAACGTGAACGGCGCGACACCCAGAATCGAGAACCAGATCACCGCCTTACGCCCGATGCGGTCGCCAATCGGGCCGCCAAAGAACGTCCCCGCTGCTACCGCCCCCAGGAACAAAAACAGGTACATCTGCGAGTTGGCGATGGAGACGTCGAATTTCTGAATCAGGAAGAAGGTGTAATAGCTGGTGAGGCTGGCCATATAGAAATACTTGGAGAACACCAGTAACCCCAACACCACCAGTGCGCTCAGCACACGCCGACTGGACAAACCGTGCGTGGCCTTCTGCCCGGCCTTGAGCTTGAACAGGCTCAAGTGCGTGCGGTACCAGCGGCTGATCACATACAGCAGTCCTACCGCAAACAGCGCAAACAACCCGAACCAGGCCACGTTGCCCTGGCCATAGGGAATGATGATGGCAGCGGCCAGCAATGGCCCGAACGCCGACCCTGCGTTACCGCCCACCTGAAACGTAGACTGAGCAAACCCGTAACGCCCGCCCGACGCCAGCCGCGCCACCCGCGAGGCCTCAGGGTGAAAGGTCGACGAGCCCACCCCGACCAACGCAGCGGCCAGCAAAATCAGTGGAAAACTGCCGACCTGAGACAACATCAAAATCCCGACCAGCGTACACACCATGCCGCACGGCAATAACAGCGGGTTGGGGTGACGGTCCGTGTAATAACCCACCCAGGGCTGCAGCAGCGACGCGGTGAGTTGAAAAGTCAGGGTAATCAGACCGATCTGCGTGAAGGTCAGATCGTATTTGTCCTTGAGCAACGGATAGATCGACGGCAGCACCGCCTGGATCAAGTCATTGATCAAATGCGCCAGCGCCACGGCCCCAATAATACGCAGGACTAACGGGCTGGCTTGAGGCATTTGAAGGTCTGGCGTTGTTTTTATTGGAGTGTCGCTAATAGCCATAAGGGTTTCCAGGCAACAGATGAGTGCACGTGCAAGTGCCTCAATGTGCCATTTTTTAACAAGACAGTGCCATCCGAACCCCGAGAAACCTTAAGCGTTTGATAGCGCAGAGAAAATTTTCAGATATTTGCTTGACACACCCCCCTTACGAGGGAATAATGCGCGCCATCGGCTACATAGCTCAGTTGGTTAGAGCATAGCATTCATAATGCTGGGGTCCGGGGTTCAAGTCCCTGTGTAGCCACCAAGTACCTGTTTACAGATGTCTCCATGAGTCTCTAAACAACCTCAAGAAGCCCGCCTAGTGCGGGCTTTCTTGTTTCTGGCTGTATCTTCTTGTCTACCCCTATACCTTCCCGCCGTGTATCCCCCTGTGTATCCTTGATGAAAAATAGAACTGAGGGGATACAAGCCAATGAAACGCTCCGAAATCAAGCGCCGCCCACTGTCTGATACAGCCCTAGCGGGCCTGGAGCCCGACGCCAAGGAATACCGGGAGCAGGATGGCAACGGCCTGTACTTCCGCGTGAAGCCTGACGGCCAGAAGTCCTGGCAACTACGTTACAAGACGCCTGCGGGTAAGTGGAGTTGGCTGGGGTTAGGTGGTTACCCGGAGGTCGGTGGGGCGCTGGCTAGACAGAAGGCTTCCGAACTTCGCGCCGATGCGGCTGAGGGCAAAAATCCGATAGCAACCAAACAGGCCCGCCAAGCAGCCGATCTGGCGGCCAGCAACAACACCTTTGAATCACTGGCGCGGGAGTGGCACACCTCACGGCTCCACTCTTGGGATGCCGGCACCGCCAAACGAGTTATGGGCGCATTGGAGCGTCATGTGTTCCCCACCTTCGGCAAGCGGCTGTACATTGGCATCCTGTCGATGGAGTGGATGGAGCTGTTACGGGGACTGGAACAGCAAGGCATTCTTGAGCAAATGAGCCGAGTAAGAGCCTACTGCAAGGATGTGTACGATCTGGCCCGGGTGACAGGGCGAGCCGTGAACAACCCGCTTGAGGGCGTCCATAAGTTCTTGGCCTCAGGTAAAGCTGAGAACTACGCCCATGTCAGCCTTGATGAGTTGCCTGCCCTGCTCCGGGCTATCCGGTCCTACCCCCATGCCAAAGACGTACAACTTGGCTTACGCCTGCTGACCCTGATAGCCGTGCGCCCCAGCGAGCTGCGCGAAGCCCGTTGGGAAGAGTTCGATCTAAACAAAAAGCTTTGGACGATCCCGGTAGAACGCAAGGGCCGTAAGAAAGGGCTTGAACACCTGGTGCCACTAAGCCGTCAGGCCGTTGAAATACTGGAAGAGCTGCACAGCCTGACTGGTGCCTACCCTCTGTTATTCCCTGGAAGAAGCGACCGCACCAAACCCCGTAGCGATACTGTGTTTCTGATGGCCTTACGTCGCCTTGGCTATGAGGGTCGACAGACCGGCCATGGTTTCCGCCATATCGCCAGCACCATTCTGAATGAACACGAGTTTGATGCGGACCACGTTGAGGCCCAACTCAGTCATAAGGCGCCTGGCGTGCGCGGGATCTATAACAAGGCCCAGTACCTCACACAACGCAAAACCATGATGCAATGGTATGCCAACTACCTCGACTCACTTGAAAACGGTAACGTGGTCCGGGCAACCTTTCCGAAGGTGGTGGGATGACTTATCCCCTCGAAACATGTGTTCTTGGTGTTCGCGGTGTTCCACAAAAAATAAAAGCTTTTAAATTCATAGGCATATGAGCAGGAACACCGTACAGAATTTACGGCACACGCTGGAACACACTCGCGCCACGTGTTCCACCGCCACTTCTTACTGGAGGCAAAGGGGCTTCGCATGAGTAAAATTTTTAGCGGATTGCTCGCGGTATCATCGTACGGATATGGGGCGCGGGGGATACATGACTGATTACTCGACGTTCCCAATGCTTTGGCAGCAATACAACGCTGTCTCTATTCCGTTAGATACGGCGCGGCGAAACTACTTCCCTCATCTAAGCATGAACTACTTTCTTAGATCGGTAAGGGCGGGGCGAATCCCGCTCCGAGTGGTGACAGGCGACTGGGGCGGCCAGCGAAGCAAAGTGGTTTATTTGCACGACCTCGCAAGTTACCTCGACAAGATGGGCGGAATTAGCGAACCGTAAGGTCAGAAAGCGCTATACCGTTCGTCTGGGCGATTTGTCGCGTGATGGTCGTATTGTGGTCGTATTCAGGCCGTTTGTGGGTAACCGTTCTCGGCGCCAACGGCGCCTGTTTCTTTCGTTGCCCAATCGGCATAAATAGATATCCCTGTATCACTCTACGACTACAGGGAACGCTATATGACTACGCAGAGCATCAACCTACTACCCAGTTCTACCGCTTCATCCTCCCCACTTCAACGTGTCGGCGCTGACCTGCCTCCAGCGCCAAAAAACTTCAGCGTCCTACTCCCAACTGACCTGCTCACGCCAGAACAAGTGGCGGGCGTGCTGGGCTTGTCACCGCGAACGCTCGCCGCCTGGCGCAGCTCCCGACGTAGCGAACTGCCGTGGATAAAAGTTGGTGCTCGTATTCGCTACCGGCGCTGCGACGTAATTGCATGGCTGGAAGGTCTTACCTGCTCAAGTGCTTTGGAGGCTTGAGGCTATGCCAAATACACGCACCGATTTTGCTGTAAGGGAACACACCCGTATTGACCCGGAATCAACCTTGATTCGCATGCCGCAGTTAATGGCAATCGTAGGGCTCGCTCGGCCAACCATTTACAAGCTAATGAGCCAAACAGGCAGTGGTTTTCCGCTGCCAGTGAAACTCAATGAGAGCACTGCCCGTGGGGCTCCGGTTGCATGGGTGCTGAGCGAGGTTCAAGCCTGGGTGAAGTCACGCATTAATGCTCGCGAAAAGGTGGCTGCATGAGCGTCCTGATTCTTTCCCACACGATCCTAGATATCGACGCACCACCTGGATTCGACGCCCTCCAGTCAAAAGGCAGGCGAGACCTGAGAAATTTGCGCGATGAGGCAGTAAGCAGCGGCGCCCACGTCTACCTGGTGCTTTGGCGGTCAGGTGAATGGGTTTTGCTCGGCGTTAACGTCACTACTGGTGATCGTCATTGGCGCTCCGAACAACTGGTGCCACAGCTCCAGGTGCTGACAGAGGTCTTTGAAGTGATGAGGCAGCGCTCCAAGACTGGCGACTTCCTCCAGTGGCTGGAGCTGGGCGCAAAACCTGCACTGCACTAACGAAAACGCCCCCGGCTGGCACCGGAGGCGTTGAGGATCTATTTAATATGCACAACCAATTTATGACTTTCGCACGTGGCGTGCAAGCATTAGCTATTGCACTTCCTAAATCTCAAGGCTACTCTCTGTCTGTCGCTGCAAATTCAGCGACCGGGTTTAGCGGCCCGAGTTTAAGAAGGCGCACAGGCGCCACCATTTCGATTGCAGGCGCTTTTTTTGTGCCCGCATTCCTGCGTTATGGCGGCTGTGCACGGGAGACCTTCGGGTCTGCCGGGTTCCTTCTTACCCGGTCCGCTAACCCGTGCATAGCTGCCACCCATATTCGTTTAGCGGCGATTCGTGGCAGCTTCCACTTAAGAAGGAGCTCCACCTATGCACGCACTCAATCCGTCCAAAATCCGCGCAGCCGCACACCGTGCAATGGCTCTCGCCGCTCTTCACGCCAACTCCAGCCTCCGCACCCGCCTCTCTCGGTACAACTCGCACATGGAAAAAGCTCGCGCCCTAGAAACTATGGGAGGCGCGAAATGAAAGCATTTAAATATGCCGCAAAAACAGTTGGTGATGTGAACTGTAGTGGTCAACTAATTCCGGACACCTCGATAGGTTGTTTCCACGCCATCGCCCGTTCGTAATCGGTCGGTGGCAG
>NZ_JBEOPQ010000067.1:0-25938 GCF_040310285.1 Pseudomonas sp. HY2-MNA-CIBAN-0224
AGCTTGCTCGCGATCTTTTAACGATCAAAAGATCGCGAGCAAGCTCGCTCCTACAGGGTTTTTGGCTTTTCAGGACAGGTATATGACCCGCCCGTTACTCAGCCTTGATGCGCTGTTGGCCCAACCCGATCACTGGACCGTGCTGGAAGCCAGTGCCACAGGGTTGCGCGAGTCTTTTGCCGCTGGCCACTTGCCGGGGGCGCGCTTGGCCGATCTGGCCAATCAGTTGTCGAACCCGTCGGCGCCGTTCCCTTATACACGGCCCGATGCCCAGGCCTTCACCACGGCCATGCGTGCGCTGGGTGTGAGCCATCAGCGCAAGGTGGTGATCTACGATCGCGAAAACGGGATCTGGGCCGCGCGGGTCTGGTGGCTGCTGAAAAGCTTCGGCCACAGCCAGGTCTTTGTGCTGGAGGGTGGCTTGCGCGCTTGGCTCGCGCGCGGGCTGGCACTGGATACCACGCCCGCAGCCAACAGCCCTGGGGACTTCACGGCGGTGGATACACCGGGGTATTTCGTCGATCGCGCGTATGTGCAGCAGGTACTGGCCGGGCAACACAACGCCCGTTTGCTCAACGTGCTGCGCCGCCCGGTGTTTCGCGGCGAAGAAAGCAAATACGCACGCCCGGGCCATATTCCGACCAGCCTCAACCTGCCGTATATCGAGCTGATCGACCCGCACACCCACACCTTTATCCCGCGCCCCGCCCTGCTGACAACGTTGCAGCCGTTTATCGAACGCCCGCAGGTTGAGTGGGTGCTGTATTGCGGCAGCGGCATCACGGCGGCGGGGTTTGCCCTGGCTCTGGCGCTGGTGGGCGTTGAACACGTGAGCGTTTACGACGGCTCGCTGTGCGAGTGGTCGGCTGACCCGGCGTTGGCGATGGACCTCGAACCGATTTCGAACACTTGAATCAGGAACACGACTGATGGCAATTAAAGCACTGTGGTACCTCAGCATGGCCGACGGTCATTACCCCTGGATGGAAGACGGTATATACCCGGTGGATTTCGACCGCTACCGCCGACTGGCCGAGACCATCGATCAGGGCGGTTTTTATGGCGCGCTGGTGGCCACATGGCCCAACGACCCGCTGGTGTCTGCCACTTCGGTGGTGGGCTTTACCCAAAAAATGCGTTTTCTGGTGGCCGCCTACGCCGGCATGACCTCGCCCAAGTTGCTGGCCGAACAAGCCCTGACCTTTGAAAAACTCAGTGGCGGGCGTTTGCTGTTCAACCACATCAATGGCCGCGAAGAACGGGCCAAAACCTACAACCTCACCGCCGGTCACGACGACCGCTATAAAAGCGCCGAACATTACTGGAAAGCATTCCAGGAGCACTATCTGGCGGGTAATCCGTCGCTGTTCCCCAATACCCGTTTCAGCCTCGAACCTGTGCAAGCGGGCGGTGTGCCGCTGTGGGGCACGGGCGAGTCCCAGGCCGGTGTTGAACACGCGGGCAAAGTGGTCGATGTGTACCTGCTGATGCTGCGCGAGATCTCGATCATCAAGGACCGCTTCGACGCCGCCCGCGCTTCGGCCCATAGCCAAGACCGTACATTTGCCGACATGGGCGCGCTAGCCAGCGTGACCGTGCGCAAGACCCGCTCCGAGGCCGAAAAAGCCTTTTATGCCCTGTTTGAAACCACCGGCGTCGACCTGCTGCGCAGCAAACTCGAAGAAGTGGTGGCACGGCGCAGCAAGGGCGAACAGACCCTGGCCAGCTACCGCGCCCCGGATGCTCAACGCCAGGAATGGGTGGATTACATCCTCAAGGGGCAACTGCCGCCGCTGGAGTCGCTACGCCTGGAAAACAGCCTGTTTGCCGGCATGAGCGCCTGGTCGTCGCTGGACATCTTCGGCACCGGCTCATCGGCGGCGTACCTGGTGGGAGACGCAGACGCCATTGCGCAGAACGTCGAGGCGTATCACCAACAGGCCGGGCTGAGCGCGCTGATCCTGTCGGGCTGGCCGCTGATTGACGAAGCAAAACACGTGGCCGAGTGGCTGATACCGAAGCTGAACGAGATCGGTTGAATCCCTGGCTTTTCCTCGCGATTTTTTGAACGATCAAACAATCGCGAGGCAAGCTCGCTCCTACAGGGCGGGTTTCGCAGAACCGTGACCAATTTTTGTTTGGGGTTGTCAGAATCGTTACCCGAATGATCTTGGACAACCAACAAAAGGCCAGCCATGCCATTTGAAAAAAGCCTGAAAGCCACCTTGCTCGTGCTCTTTGCCGCCTCGCTGGGGGCTTGCCTGCCTTGGCCGCGCGAGCGCTCTGCTTACGCCGACCTTTGCCAGTCCGAGTATCAATTCAAAGTGCCGGGAGCGGACGGCAAGAAAACCATCATCCTCGAAACCTATTTATACGATCACACCGCGCAGTATTCAGATCGCCCGTTTGAGCAAGGTGTGTCCAAGACCTTCCCGGGTGAAACCTGGTCACGCAGACAGTTTTACATCCAACTGATCGCCTACAATAAAGGCCGCATACGCCCGACGCGTTCAAGCAGTGGCGAGGCGCCCATCCCGATTCTCTACGACAGCCGCCAGGCCTACATCACCTTTGAAGACGGCTCGCAGTTGAAAGCCCTGCCCGACGTGTACCTGGGTGACAAAGAGACCTACGACTACCCGCTGTATTACGAGAAATATGCGCGAACTTCGCCGTATGACATCAACAGCGATGAAGTGCACAGCCGTGTTCCGCGAATCACCAACAACAGCAGCTACGGCTCGGTCTATCTGATTTTCCCTACCGAAAAATTTGATGCCGATTCGAAATGGACGATCAACCTCGGCTCGATGGAGGTCGGCGGGCAAAAAGTCGATTTGCCGCCGATGAAAACCTGCTATCAGCCGGTGAAAAAATGGATCGGCATTGAACCGCTGATGCGCCCGTAAACGCCCCCCTCTGTAAAGAAAAAGCCCCGTCGAGCATTGCCCGGCGGGGCTTTTTAACTTATCGCCCCCAGCACGCGGCCATCCAGCCGCCCATGGGGTGCAACCGCTCAGACACGGCGGCGTATTTGGGGTTGAGCAACGTCGCCATGGCATACAGGCCAGTCGCCGACTGCGGGTTCCACAGGCCTGAGAACCCGCTCTCCCCCGCCTCGCGACGCTGGTCATCGAACTTGACGTGGGAGTGCACGAATTCTTCGTGAGTCTTGTCACCCTTGGCGTAAGGCGCGAGCCAGTCCAGCGCGTTCTCCAGGCTGGCGTCTGAGGCGCCTTTGAACACCAGCCAGTTTTGCCCGCGCAGACGCGCTGCCACGGCGGCCCGGGTCAGCGGCTCCAGGTCGTAGACCACATAGTGCAGGGCATCACGCTGCTCGACATCCACCGTTGAACCGCCCGGCCGCAGATTGCGCCCCAGTTGTTCAATAAACTGCGCCCGTGCCCGCGCAAACATGGCTGGATCCTCCAGCGCCACCGCTGACAGCGTCGCCAGCTTCACGCGGTGCGAGTTCCAGTTATTGATCCAGCGGCCATCACCCGGCTTGAAATTGTGCTCCATCTGATTGAGATACCCCTCACCCAACTCGCGGATAAAGCGCTGCGCCACAGCGCGTATTGGCGGCGCCAAATCGTCGGGGGTCATGGCATAGGCATCGATGTACGCGTCCAGCCCGGTTTCATCTACCGGATTAAAGCTGGGCTTGTAGCGCGTGCCCCAATCGTTGAGCAGCCGCGACAGTGCTGCCAGATCACCGGGTTGATGCTGCTTTTGCCACAGCAGCGCCAGGTCGCGCATCAGCGGCCAGTCCTTCTTGGCCTCAAGGCTTTGATCACGAATGCCCTGATGCGGCAGCGTCCCTTCGGTGTGCACCCGCTCAATGGCCCGCGATTGCGGCAATAACTGTTTATTGACCTCATTGCTTAACTGCCCGAGCGACCCCGGGTCGGTGTTCGTGCACCACGACGCCGCCAGGGTCGGGGCGCTCACCACAATGCTGAGCGCTAAAAAGAGCGGGTTGAAAATCGGCCGTTTGGTCATCGAAGGTCCTGAGAAAAGGCGTCTGGTCAGTCGGATAATTAGCCGTCTGTGGCGGATTGGGACTCCTTGCTGAGAACTGTAGGTGACGGAAATTGAACGGCGGCTTACTGGGAATGGGATTTCATGCGGGAGCGCGGTTAAGGGTCGCTGCGCAACCCATCGCAGCCTCGTACCTCGTCAGCGGCTACAGGTTTTGGCGTACACGCGCCCCGTAGCAGTTGCCGAGGTACGAAGGCTGCGATGGCATTAATCAGTCCACATTCCGCCTTGCCAGCCTGTGGCGATATTGCTAGTGTCGATTTATGACCAAATATTGCCTCACCTCGACTACCACCACCACGACCGCTGAAAGCGGAGCGTGCGAAGTGTCGTGAGCAATTAACAGACGAACTTCAAAGGCCCGCCAGCAATGGACAGGGCCTTTTTTATGTCCTTGTGTTGCTGGCTCATACGCAAGGAGATTCACCTCATGCACGCTCTGTTGATACTCGATATGCAAGTGGGGCTGGTTCATGGCCCGGAAAAACCATGGCGTGGCGAGGCTTTGCTGGAAACCCTAAATAGCTTGATGGACAAGGCCCGCAGTGCAGGAGCGCCGATTTTTCTGGCGCGTCATATCGGGCCGGTGGGTTCGCCCATCGAACCCGGCAGCCCGCTGACGATGATTGTGGAGGAACTGAAGCTACAGGGTGGCGAGGTGGTATTCGAAAAACGCCGTCCCAATGCCTTCGCGATGACCGATTTGGCAGACAACCTACGGGCGCACGGGGCGACGGGTGTGGTGATCACCGGCATGAAAACTCAATACTGCGTCGACAGCACGTGCCGCGCGGCGCGTGATCTTGGCTTTGATGCGGTGCTTATTGCCGATGGTCATAGCTGTTCTGATACGCCGGTGATGAAGGCGCAGGATATTGTGGCGCATCACAATGCAACGCTTGACGGGCCGTTCTGCCGGTTGGTTCGGGCTGAGGAATGGCGTTTTTAAGTGACAGCCACGCAATATTTGTAGTCGCTGACGAGGCACGAAGGCTGCGATGCGGGCCGCAGGACCGCCGTTGAGGGATCGCTCACGCCCGCTCAAACATATAAAAACCCAGAAGCCAGCTTACAAACATATGAATTTTTACAAATGTTTGACTGCTTTATGCTGCGCCCGCTTCTCGTAGGGGGAGGCGGTTCGTCGGGATGTCTGGGCAAGCAGGCCCTCGTCGGACACCAACGCCTGCGCCCTCAGCGCAGCCGACTACAGCCAGATTTTTGTGAATGCCGTGCACGGCATTCTGCCGGGAGCCAACCAATGAAAGCAGCACAGTACATCAACGCACAGTGGCTAGTGGGCGAAGGCGCCGAGCCGATCCACGTGTTCGATCCATCCCTGGGCCAGCCGTTCGCGGAGCTGACGAGCGCCAGCGCAGCGCAAGTGGATCAGGCCGTTGCGGCGGCGCGTGAGGCGCTGCCCGCCTGGCGCAATGTCGATGCATCGGTGCGCGCCGGTTACTTGAGGGGCTTTGCTGAGCAGCTCGAACAGCGCCGTGAGGCCTTGATCGCCCTGCAAATGCAGAACAACGGCAAGCCCCGGCATGAGGCGGTGGTTGATGTGGACGATGCCATTGCAACGTTCAGCTATTACGCGATCCTGGCCGACGCACTGGCGAGCAACCCGAACCCTGAAGTGCCGCTGTCGGTGCCCGGCTTTACCTCCCACACGCGGCTGGAACCGGTGGGCGTTGTCGGTCTGATCGTGCCGTGGAATTTCCCGCTGGTGACCAGCGCCTGGAAGCTCGCCCCGGCCCTCGCGGCGGGTTGCACGGTGGTGCTCAAGCCGTCGGAGATCACCCCGCTGATTGAGCAAACCTACGGCGAGATTGCCGATGCCCTGGGCTTGCCGCCCGGCGTGTTGAACATCGTTTGCGGCAAGGCCGAGACCGGCATTGCGCTGAGCAATCACACAGGCCTGGACAAGCTGTCGTTCACCGGCAGCAACGCGGTGGGCACGCAGGTGATGCACAGCGCCGCCGCCCATTGCCGCCCGATCACCCTGGAGCTGGGCGGCAAATCGGCGATTGTGGTGTTTGAGGATTGCGACCTTGATCAGGCGGTGGAATGGATCGTGGCCGGTATCGCCTGGAACAGCGGGCAAATGTGCTCGGCCACCTCGCGCCTGCTGGTGCACGAGCGCATTGCCGATGCGCTGACGCAACGTTTGCAGAGCGCTTTCGAGACCCTGCGCGTGGGCAACCCGCTGACCGGCGAAGTCGACATGGGGCCGCTAACCAGCCAGGCGCAATGGGCCAAGGTGAGCGAGTACTTTGCCGTTGCCCGCGCCGAAGGCTTGCAGTGCGTGGCCGGTGGCAAAGCCTGGTGCGACCCCGGCTGGTTTGTCAGCCCGACCCTGTACACCGACGTGCCGTTGAACAGCCGCCTGTGGACCGAAGAAATTTTTGGCCCGGTACTGTGCAGCCATCGCTTCAGTTCAGAAGACCAAGCCGTGGCGCTGGCCAACGACAGCCGTTTCGGTCTGGTGGCCACGGTGATCAGCGCGGATCTTGAGCGCGCCGAGCGGGTGGCGCAGGCACTGGAAGTTGGGCACGTGTGGATCAACTCGATCCAGGCGGTGTTCGTCGAAACCTCTTGGGGCGGGACCAAGGGCAGCGGCATCGGTCGTGAACTGGGGCCTTGGGGGTTGTCAGCCTTTCAATCGGTCAAGCACGTGACCCGCTGCCTGGGTTAAAGCCCGTGCTCAAGCAACAGATCGGCGATAAAGACACGCACCGCCTCGCTTTGCGGGTGCCCGGCATGGGTGATCATGCTGTGCCGAACGTCGTAGCGTAACGTCGCTGGCTGCAGGGCACGCATTTGCCCGCTCTGCAGCCAGACCTGGGCGTAGTGAGTGGGCAGATACCCCAGATGGGTGCCGGCCAGCACGCCATGGACCACCGCCTCCATGTGATGCGCCGTGGCCGAGGCGCGGTCGGGAATGATGGGCAGCACCTGATCGACCGGCAAAAACCCGTGGCGGATCCAGTCACAAGCCTGAAGTTGCTGCAAACTTGGCGCCTCGACCGTGAACAGCGGGTGCGCCTGACCGCAGAAAATCCCGATCTCTTCCGAGTACAGCGGCTGATACGTCAAGGTCGGCAGCGGGCGGCTGAAATACGAAATGGCGATGTCCAGTTGCCCGTCAATTACCGCCCGCTCAAGCTCCGTGGGCGAGTTCACGAAAATGTGCAAATGCATGTCGTGTTCACGCTGATAAAAGCGCGCAATGGCGGCATCGACCCTAGCCGTCGGCAGCGTCGCGATATTGTCCGCCAGCCCCAGATACAGATCCCCCACCAGCCGCCCGGCAAGGTCCTGGGCCTCATTGCGAAACGCATCCACCGCCCCGAACAGCACCGCCGAGGCCTTAAGAATGCGCTGGCCTTTTTCGGTCACGCGAAAGCCGCCTTTGCCGCGCTCACAAATGCGGTAGCCCAGACGTTTTTCCAGCCCGGAAATGTGCGTGCTGATGTTCGACTGGCTCATGTTCAACTCAGCCTGAGCCGCAGTAAACCCACCGCACTTGACCACCGTGGCGAAGATGCGCAGCAGGCGCAAATCCATGTCCGTAACGTTTCTGAGCACAGGGGGTCTCGATGGGAGTGGGTTTGTGCAATGTGTGGGAGCGGGCTTGCTCGCGAAGGTCGTTAACGATGACGCGTATTTACCGAGTAAATGAGGCGTTCTGAAGACCATCGCGAGCAAGCCCGCTCCCACTCTTGAGCAGTGTTGCTCTTAAGTGAACAGCAGGGCCTTAGTATCGGGGACTGACCAAGGCCGGGGCAATGGCGGGGTGGTGGGCAGATTCTGCATTGACAAATAAACTGTGATCACATATCACTGTATTCGCATTTTTCAGCAGAACGCCCACACAACAATAAGACAGGTAAAACGCTATGAGCATTGTGAAACGACTCACGCCTTATTCCGGGTTGAAGGTGCTGATTTCCGGGGGCGCGGCCGGTATTGGTGAGGTGATTGCTGCGGCCTATCTGGAGACCGGGGCCAAGGTGCATGTGTGTGATGTCAGCGAGCAGGCGGTGTTGGCCTTCCGCGAGCGCTACCCGCAAGCGCTCGCCACCCTAGCCGACGTGTCAAACCCGGCCGAGGTCAAGCGGGTGTTTGAACTTCAGCGCGAGTGGGTCAACGGCCTCGATGTGCTGATCAACAACGCCGGCATCGCCGGGCCCACCACCGGCATTGAAAAAATCACCGAGGACGAGTGGGAGCAGTCGATCAATATCAACCTCAATGCCCAGTACCGTTTCGCGCATCATGCGGTGCCGCTGCTGGCTGAGTCGGCGCATGCACACATCATTCATATTTCGTCGGTGGCCGGGCGCCTGGGGTATGCCTGGCGCACACCGTATGCGGCGACCAAGTGGGCCATTATCGGGCTGATGAAATCGTTGGCGGCGGAGTTGGGCGACCGGGATATCCGGGTCAATGCGCTGCTGCCCGGCATCATTGAAGGTCCGCGCCAGGATCGGGTGATCCGCGACCGCGCCAAGCAATTGGGTATCTCCGAACCCGAGATGCTGCAAAAGACGTTGAACAAGATTTCGCTAGGGCGCATGACGCCCCCGGACGATGTGGCCGCCATGGCGCTGTTCCTCTGCTCGCCCGCCGCGCAAAACATCACCGGGCAAGCCATCAGCATCGACGGCAACGTCGAGTACCTCTGAGCCCGCCTTGCACGGCTTGCCAGCAACCCGCTGGCGAGCCGTGTTTAAGGGTCTTTGAAACCTGTTTTATGCCCCTGCGGCCAATTGTCTGACAATCACCAAAATAGCCTTGTGATCTGTGATCACAACTAATACCATCCGTTTCAAACCACACCGGCATCGACGAGATACACGGTGTGGATGCGCCAGCTAAAAGCGCAACTCCTGACCATAAATACAAAAATGTGGAGAACAGCATGCAACGTACCTCCCCACCTGAGCGTGGCCCCGTCGCCATTGTCGGCGCCGGATTGATTGGCAGAGCCTGGGCCATCGTGTTTGCGCGGGCGGGCCACCCCGTGCGCCTGCACGATATGGACCTGCACACCCTGCAAAGCAGCCATGCATACATCGAAGCGCGGCTCGGTGAACTCGCCGAATTTGACCTGATTGATGAAGCCCCCGGCACCGTGCTGGCGCGCATTACCTGCGTTGCGGACTTGGCAGAAGCGCTGCGTGACGTGGTGCTCGTGCAGGAAAACGTGCGGGAAACCGTCGAGGCCAAAATCGAGATTTTCAGCCAACTGGACGCGCTGGCCCCCAAGGACGCGCTTCTGGCCAGTTCGACCTCATGGCTACCGGCGTCGGAGTTCACTAAAGACCTGCCGGGGCGGGCCCGCTGCCTGGTGGCGCACCCGACCAACCCGCCCTACCTCATCCCGCTGGTTGAACTGTGCCCGGCGCCCTGGACCTCGGCGGATGTGATGCTCCGCGCCCACGCGCTGTACAGCGCAGCCGGGCAAAGCCCCGTGACGTTGTCCCGTGAGATCTACGGCTTTTTGCTCAATCGGGTTCAGGCCGCAGTGCTCAACGAGTGCTTCAACTTGCACGAAGACGGCCTGGCCAGCGCGGCAGACATTGACCGCGTGCTTAAAGAAGGACTGGCCCTGCGCTGGTCGTTTATGGGCCCCTTCGAAACCATCGACCTCAACGCCCCGGCGGGCGTGCAGGATTACGCCCGGCGCTACGGCCAGCAGTACCGGCACACCGCAGCGTCGCAACAGACATTCAGTTGGTCGGACGAAGCGGTTGCCCGAGTGGACGAAGAGCGCCGCCGCACCCTTGAGCTTGAAGACATCAACCAGCGCTCAGCCTGGCGCGACAGACGCCTGATGGCCCTGGCCGCGCACAAGCGTCACGCCCCGGACGCTTGATCGCGGCTTGATCCTGAACAACAAAACCAAGACACCCAGGAGATCCCCATGGCTCGTAAAGTCATCATTACCTGCGCTGTGACCGGCGCCATCCACACCCCGTCCATGTCCCCTTACCTGCCGGTGACACCGGGGCAGATTGCCGAAGCCGCCATTGGTGCGGCCGAGGCTGGCGCGGCAATCGTCCACCTGCACGCCCGCAACCCGGTAGACGGCAGCCCTTCGCAAGACCCGGAACTGTTCAAACAATTTTTGCCCGCCATTAAAGAAGCCAGCGATGTGGTGATCAACCTGACCACCGGCGGCGCGCCGACCATGTCGCTTGAGGACCGGCTGCGCCCGGCGCACCAGTTCAAGCCCGAAGTGGCGTCGCTGAACATGGGCACGATGAACATGGGTCTGTACCCCATGCTCAATCGCTTCAAGGAATTCAAACACGCCTGGGAGGAACCCTACCTGGCGGGCAGCCATGACCGTATTTTCAAAAACACCTTCACCGACATTGCCCACATCCTGGAGTCGTGCAGCGAAAACGGCACGCGCTTTGAGATCGAGTGCTATGACATCGGGCATCTGTACACGGCGGCGCATTTCATTGATCGCGGGCTGATCAAGCCACCGTTTTTGATCCAGTCAGTGTTCGGCATTCTGGGTGGCATTGGTGCTCACCCCGAAGACGTGCTGCACATGCGCCGCACCGCTGACCGCCTGTTTGGCGACGACTACCAATGGTCGGTGCTGCCGGCCGGCAAGCAGCAAATGAGCATTGGCGCGCAGTCGGCCACCCTGGGCGGGCACGTGCGCGTGGGCCTGGAAGATTCACTGTGGGACGGGCCAGGCCAGTTGGCCAAAAGCAACGCGGAGCAAGTGTCGCGCATGCGCACGATTTTGGAAGGTCTCTCACTGGAAGTGGCGACCCCTGACGACGCGAGAGACATCCTCAAGCTCAAAGGTGGCGATAACGTCAACTTCTAAGCACCGGCACTCACCTGACTAAAAACAATAGAGAGGATATTGCTGGCACTGACGGGCGCTGAACACTCACAGCGCCCTGGAACCCTATCCTCATGAGGAGACCTGAGCCATGTTCGCAACGACCCATACAAAAACAGAAAAGGGACAGTCGCTGAACGCTTTAATGTTTCGCAAATTAATGCCGATGTTGATTTTTGCTTACGTCATCAGCTTTTTGGACAGGACCAATATTTCGCTGGCCAAAACCCACATGGCCGTCGATTTGGGGATCTCCGCGGCGGCCTATGGTTTTGGCGCCGGGCTGTTCTTCCTCACCTATGCCCTGATGGAAGTGCCCAGCAACTTGATCATGCACCGCGTGGGCGCGCGGCTGTGGATCACCCGGATCATGATCACTTGGGGCATCTTGTCGGCGGGCATGGCCTTTATCACCGACGAGACGACTTTTTACATCGCCCGCGCCCTGCTCGGCGCTGCGGAAGCGGGGCTGTTTCCGGGCGTGATGCTGTACCTCACCTATTGGTTCGGCAAGGAACAAAGAGCGCGGGCCAGCGGTTACTTTTTGATCGGCGTGTGCCTGGCCAACATCATCAGCGGCCCTATTGGCGGGCTCTTGCTGGAAATGGACGGCATCATGGGCTGGCATGGCTGGCAGTGGCTGTTCTTTCTGGAAGGCATCCCGGCGGTGCTGTTCTCGGTGGTGATCTGGAAAAAACTCCCGGACAAACCCTCCAAGGCCAGTTGGCTGACCAAGGAGCAGGCCGATGAAGTTGAGCAGGCCCTCAAAAAAGAAAACGATGAAGAAATCGCCTCGGGCAATGTGGGCCATTCCTTTAAGGGCGTGTTCAAAATCCCTCAGTTGTGGCTGGCCATTGCGGTGTACTTTCTGCACCAGATCAGCGTGTATTCGGTCATCTTCTTTTTGCCGGGCATCATCGGCACTTACGGCGGGCTGACCTCGGTTGAGATCGGCCTGCTCAACTCAATCCCCTGGATAGCGGCCGCGCTGGGCGCCGCCTTTTTGCCTAAATACGCCACCACACCCACGCTGTCGCGCAAGATCATGTTTGGCGGTTTGATCCTGATGTCGGCTGGCCTGACCCTGGCCGCCTATACGCCGCCGATGATTGCTCTGATCGGCTTTACCCTCACCGCCTCGATGTTCTTTGTCGTGCAGCCGGTGGTGTTCCTCTTCGCCAGTTCGAGGCTCGCCGGAGCCGGCATGGCGGCCGGGCTGGCGCTGGTCAACACCTGCGGCATTACCGGCGGCTTTTTCGGGCCGTCCTTGCTGGGGTTTGTCGAGCAAACCACCGGGAGCACCAAAAACGGGCTGATCATTGTTGCCGCGCTGCTAACCCTCGCCGCCTTCCTGAGCACCCGCCTGCGCCAAGCCCAGGAATCCGCCTCTACACCACGGGACAACATCGTATTGCCCCACGTCGCACCGTGCCTGACTGAAAACTCGAGGATCAAATGAACACTCTGTCCCCGACCCGTGCGCCGCACAGAGGTAAACGCCCATAAAAAAACGAGGCGGACTGTTCAGTCCGCCTCGTTTTTTTTGCATCTGCCGTCGGGTTACTCCGCGTCGACAGGCTTGATCGCATCCGCCACCACCAGCGCACCGGTGTTCACAATAAATTCGGCGGCACTCTTGATGTCGCCTTGCAACGCCGCACACGCCGCCACCGGATCGCGCGCCTTCAAGGCCTCCACCAACGCCGCATGGTGACTGGCCTGCACCCGCTGAATCACCCGCTCGGTGCCAGAACGCAAATCGTAATTGAGGATTGGCCCGATCCGGAGCCACAGCGACTCAACGATCTGCAGCAAAATCGGCATGTCCGCCTGGCCATAAATGGCGAAGTGCAGCGCCTTGTTCAGGGCAATAAGCCGCGACTCATCGGGCGGGTTCTGCGCAAACTCTTGGCAAAACGCATCGTGAATCCCTTGAATCTCCTGCAATGCCTCAGCACTCACCAACTGCGCCGCACGAGCAGCCGCCTGCCCTTCCAGATTCAGCCGAATACTGGTGATCTCGCGAAACTGGCTGACCGTCAGCACCGGCACCCGGATATACCGATTGGCCGCCATCTCCAGCGCCTGCTCAGCGACCAGCCGATGCACCGCCTCACGCACCGGCATCACACTCACGCCGAGCGCATCGGCAATGGACCTGAGCGACAGCTTCTCTCCGGGCATGACACGGCCACTGATCAGCAGATCACGAAGCTGGGAATAAACGTCCGCACTGAGAGTCTGGCGGATCATGGGCGACACGAGTTTGGATAGATTCATGGGCGAGGATTATAGGCGGATTGGGGCGTTGGGTGTAGGTGGTTGGAGGGGGTGTGATCACAGTTTTTTGGGGGGATGGCAGAGCGTGCTGAACAGGCCGTCGGAGGGTATCTGCGTACGAAAACAGGCCTGATGCCGAATAAACATCTGTAGACGCGGTCACAGCAACACTTATGGAGAGGAAGGGACCCATGTCGACACGCTCAACACTCTGCTTACTGCTGTTGCCAATGTTCGCAGGTTGCCAATATCTACCCCACACGGATTACTTCGTCGCTCCGGCCAATGAGCCGAATCCGGCATGGATCCGGGTCGTCAACTTCACCCAGCATGCGGCCATTTATCAATCGGCAAACGGTGTGAAGACGGGGGGCGTGGTCCGTACCGGGCCTCTCCCATTTATCCATACCCAGGACATCGGCATGCCCAAAGCGGGGCAAAACCTGACCTGGGACTACTATGAGTCAACGCTTCGGCCGGGCCTCGAAACGAGTGTCTACATGTCGTGGGAGGGTACGCGTACCCGGACTTGTTTTGTCACAACGACCTTCACTCCAGAAGCCGGGCGCTACTATCAGTTCCTCCTCACGTCAGGCGACGGTGGGACCTGCACGCTTTACCCCACCCTGATCGAGCGAGATAAAGACAGCACAGGCTGGCATTTAGTCCCCAACAAGGACGTGACCTACAAGTACGACGGCCCCACAGCCAAGAGCTTCTATACCAACAGCCAGTTCGAAGATCCCAACTACCAGCCACCGCCCGAGCGCTATCCCGGCATAGATGTCAGGTAGGACGAGCCATTCGCCGACTGGCGCCGGGTGGCTGGCCGGTGATGCGCTTAAAGGCACGACTGAAGGCCGCTTGAGAGGTGTAGCCCAGACGCTGCGCCACGGCCTCAATGGGCAGGCGCTCAAGACTTAGCCATTGACTGGCGAGACGCATCCGCAGCTCCGTTGCATAGCGCAGCGGGGGGATGCCGATAGTCGCCTGGAAGCGTTCCGCGAAGACCGAGCGAGAGGTATTACAGTGCGCTGCCAGTTGCGCGACGGTCCAGTCGCGCGCGGGCTCCCGGTGCAAGGCCAGTAGCGCACTGGCCAGTCTGGGGTCGCGCAATGCGGCCACCAACCCTGAGGCGTTGCCGCAGGCGCACTCAACCCAGCCACGAACGATCATCGCCGCCACTACGTCAGCAAGGCGAGCGAGTATGCCTGCGAAGCCGATGCGCGCAGAGCGGACTTCGCGCTCCATGGAAGCAAGAATCGGCATCAGCCCAGGGTAACGTTGCCCCCTGGCATCAATCAGCATCAGATCTGGCATCAATCCGCCAAGGCCTTGCAAGCTTGTGAGTTCGAACTCCATGCAGGCACTGAAGATAATGCTACTGGGGCTGACATCGGCACCGGGGGAAGCATCCACGGCACAGATCGCGTCGCCAAGAGGGACCGCGTCGAAGCTGCTGATGTCTTGGGCGGGTACATCCTGGTTTGAGAACAGTTGATGGGCTTCACCCTGGGCGATGAACACCGCGTTGCCGGCCGACAACTCGTACACAGTGCCGTCCTCCGTACGCAGGGCGGCGCTACCCACGGCGAGGAAGTGGAAGTAGGCGTGCCCTGGTTTGGCAGCAAAACCCAGCCCGAATGAGGGGCCGGCCTGGATGCGATGGTACTTGACGCCCCGCAGGCGCATGCCGCGCAACAGCTCGTTGATGAGGTCGGACGATAAGACGAACTGATCCTGGGATGTCATGTCGGGGTTTCGGTCAAAAACTAAAGATTTTGCATCATAGAACATCCTTACCTGCATCCATAGACTTCTGGTTGAGATAACTTCCAGAGGTATTGCGTGATGAGTAATGGGGTGTGTGACGTTGTAACTGATGCGCGCGTTGGCAACGAAGCTGATTTAGAGCCCGCGACACCGGCCTGGATGGCGGTATTTTCGCTGGCGATGGGCGTGTTTGGATTGTTGACCGCGGAGTACCTTCCGGCCAGCTTGCTGACGCCGATGGCCGCTGAACTGGGGGTGTCGGAAGCCTTGGCCGGGCAGGCGGTGACCGTGACGGCAGTCGCGGCGCTGTTCTCAGGGTTACTGCTGCCCGGCTTGACGCGAGGGATCGACCGGCGAGTGGTATTGCTGGGCTTTTCCGTGCTGATGATTGCCTCCAACTTGCTGGTGGCTTTCTCTTCCAGCTTGATGGTGCTGCTGATCATGCGGATTTTGCTGGGTATCGCGCTGGGCGGCTTCTGGAGCATGGCGGCGGCCGTGGCGATGCGCCTGGTGCCGCCGACGCTGCTGCCGCGGGCCCTGTCGATTATTTTCAGCGGTATTGCAGTGGGTACGGTGGTCGCGGTGCCGCTCGGCAGTTATTTGGGCGGGCTGTATGGCTGGCGCAGCGCTTTTGTGGCGGCCGCCGCCGTAGGGGTAGTCACGCTGGTTTTCCAGCTTTTCACCCTGCCACCTTTGGCTCCGCGCAGACCTGCGCGCTTAAGAACGGTGCTTGAAGTGCTGCTGCGTCCGGGCATTGCCGTGAGTATGTTGGCTTGCGTGCTGGTGCATACAGGGCACTTCGCGTTGTTCACCTACATCCGGCCGTTTCTGGAAAGCACATCCGGCGTGGGGGCTGAAGGATTGGCTCTGATGCTGCTGGGGTTCGGCGCGGCTAACTTCGTCGGCACGCTGTTGGCAGGCTGGCTGCTTGAAAAAAGCCCGCGCGGGACGATGGTGCTGATGCCTGCGCTGGTCGGCGTTGCCGCATTAGCCTTGGTAGGGCTGCCTGCTTCTGTGCCGGGTCAGGTGGTGTTATTGGCACTCTGGGGCATGGCTTTTGGCGGTGTACCCGTGGCGTGGTCAAACTGGGTAGCCCGAGCGGTGCCAGATCAGGCTGAAAGCGCGGGAGGCATGGTGGTGGCATCGGTTCAGTCGGCGATCGCTGCGGGTGCCGCTGCCGGGGGCGCCATGTTCAGTTTCAGCGGCATCGATGGTGTTTTTGTCGCCGCCGGCATTCTGATGCTGTTGGCAGCACTGTTGATCGGGATGCGGGTCAAGGTCCAAGCGCCAGGGCACGGCGCAGGAGAAAGTCCGGGCCTGCATCTTTAACCCGATCGGGCGGCCATGAAGGCACACTCGCCCTCTCCCTTTTCTGAAATTAATGAGAAATGCTCATAAACCCTTGCCGATTTAACCGTCTAGTCCCCACTCGCTAGGTCACCTACTGTTCTCCCAACGCCAAATGGGAGATCCACATGCACAAGCGCTCACTCGGAACAAGTTCACTCGAAGTGTCAGCCCAGGGCTTGGGTTGCATGGGCTTGAGCCATGGCTACGGCCCGGCGACTGACACACAACAAGCCGTTGCGCTGATTCGTTCGGCGGTTGAGCGAGGCGTCACGTTCTTCGATACCGCCGAGGTTTACGGCCCTTATCTGAACGAGCAAGTGGTAGGCGAAGCCTTGGCACCGGTGCGCGATCAAGTGGTCATCGCCACCAAGTTCGGCTTCACCTTCGGCGACGACAATAAGCAGCAGATTCTCAACAGCCGCCCCGAGCACATTCGGGTCGCGGTTGAGGGGTCGCTGCGTCGACTAAAGACCGATTACATCGATCTGCTTTACCAGCACCGCGTCGACCCGGACGTGCCGATCGAGGACGTCGCCGGGGCGGTAAAGGACTTGATTGCTGAAGGCAAGGTCAAGCACTTCGGCCTGTCGGAAGCCGGGGCGCAGACCATTCGCCGGGCGCACGCGGTGCAGCCGGTCACCGCACTGCAAAGCGAATACTCGTTGTGGTGGCGCGAGCCTGAAAAAGAGATTCTGCCGACGCTGTGGGAGTTGGGCATCGGCTTCGTACCGTTCAGCCCATTGGGCAGAGGTTTTCTGACCGGCACGGTGTCGGCGCAGACCACGTACGGCAGCGACGATTTTCGCAGCATCGTCCCGCGTTTCAGCCCGTCGGCGCTGCAAGCCAATCAGGGCCTGGTGGTGCTGATCCGTCAGATTGCTGCGCAAAAACAAGCGACTCCGGCACAAATCGCGCTGGCCTGGCTGCTTGCGCAGGCGCCGTGGATTGTGCCGATTCCGGGCACGACCAAACTGTCTCGCCTGGAAGAAAACCTCGGCGGCGCGGACATCACGCTTGATGCCAGCGAACTGAAGGCCATTGATAGCGCATTGGCGCAGATCCGCATTGAAGGCGAGCGTTATCCAGAGGCCCTTAAGGCGCGTGTCGGTCGATGAGCACCGATCACGATCCGCTGCGGCGTACGGTAATCGCCGCACTGGCCAGCGCCCCGCTGCTGTCGCTTGCCGACACGCAAGATGCCAGTGCAACACCGCGTTCAGGCTCACGGATTCTGGTCGCGTATTTCTCGCGCTCGGGTAATACCCGCGTGAACGGCTGGCTGAACGATCATCCTCTCGCGCGTTAACTGAGTTCTGTACGGAGTGACACCATGAAAATCCGCACGTTGGGCAATGGCCTGGAAGTGTCCGCACTGGGCCTGGGTTGCATGAGCATGACCTCGGCCTATGGCCCGGCTGCCGACAAAGCCAGCATGATCAAGTTGATTCGTTCGGCTCACGAACAAGGCATCACTTTGTTCGACACTGCTGAAGTGTATGGCCCGTTCGCCAATGAAGAACTGCTGGGCGAGGCCTTGCAGCCGATCCGCGAGCAGGTGGTCATCGCCACCAAGTTCGGCTTCGATATCGACCTGACCACTGGCGTGCGTGGCAGCGGTACCAACAGCCGCCCGGAACATATCCGCGCCGTGGCCGAGGCGTCGTTGAAGCGTTTACGCACCGATCGCATCGACCTGTTCTATCAGCATCGCGTTGACCCGCAGGTGCCCATCGAAGACGTCGCCGGCACCATCAAAGATCTGATTGCCGAGGGCAAGGTCAAGCATTTCGGCCTGTCTGAAGCGGGCGTGCACACCATTCGCCGGGCGCACGCTGTGCAACCGGTTACGGCAGTGCAGAGCGAATATTCACTGTTCTGGCGCGGCCCGGAAGTGGAACTGCTGGCAGTGCTCGAAGAGCTGGGTATCGGGTTCGTGCCGTTCAGCCCGCTGGGCGCGGGTTTTCTCACCGGTCAGATTGATGAGCACACGCAGTTCGACGCCAGCGATTTCCGCAATTTAGTGCCGCGCTTTTCACCGCAAGCGCGCAAGGCCAACCTGGCGTTGGTCGATGTGGTGAAAGCCGTCGCGCAGCGCAAACACGCCACACCGGCGCAAGTGGCGCTGGCCTGGTTGCTCGCTCAAAAACCATGGATTGTGCCGATCCCTGGCACGACCAAACCCCATCGGCTGGAAGAGAACCTGGGCGCAGTCGACCTGCAATTGACCGGTGACGATCTGCGCGAGATCAACGAGCAAATGGCGCAGATTCACGTGCACGGCGATCGCCTGCCGGAATCGGCACTGAAGATGACCGGACTCTGAGCCTGCCCGACGCGGCGCTGCATTGGGCGCCGCTTTCACTATGTGACCGGAGTTGATCCGATGAATCGATTGATCGCTCCCCTCGTTGCGTTGTCACTGATGACGGCAGAAACCCAAGCCGCCAGCGAAATCCGCATTACCCCAAACGGTTCGCAGCCCTCGGTCAAGGGCGCGGCGCAAAACTTTACGGGCACCGTACGCGTTGATGGCCTGTTCAAAGGCGATGCGCCGGCGCGCATCGGCGGCGCCACAGTGACCTTCGAGCCCGGCGCACGCACGGCGTGGCACACCCATCCGCTGGGGCAAACGCTGATCGTCATCGCAGGCGTCGGCTACGTGCAGCAAGAGGGTGGCCCGCGACAGGAAATCCGACCGGGCGACACTGTCTGGATTCCACCGCACACCCGCCACTGGCATGGCGCTACACCCAGCAACGGCATGACCCACATCGCCATTGCAGAAGCCGAGGACGGCAAGACCGTCACCTGGGCAGAGCAGGTCTCGGAGGCGCAATACGCCGGCCATTGAAGTAACGATTCCACTGATCGCCGCATTCATGGCGACCGGCGACATGCCTGGCCTCAACACGGCACTCAACCAGGGACTCGATGCCGGTTTGAGCATCAGCGAAATCCGCGAAATTCTGGTGCAGCTCTACGCCTATGTCGGGCTTTGCGCGGCACAGTTGCGCCAAGTCACCGAGTTGCTGAAAAAGCATGGCGATACACAGACGGCCGAGCGAGCCCACGCAGCGCTGATCCAAACACTTTTGCAACTGCCGCCCTTTTAATTGCTCAGGAGCTTCACATGAAAAACATGCTTAAAGCCACGTTCATGTCGGCACTGGTCGGCCTCTCGGCGGGCGAAGCCTTGGCCGCCGACTACCAAAAGAACCCGTTCACCCTCGCCTATGATGGCGCGATCAGCACCAACGAAGCGGGCAAGGTCAACATCCATCCGGTCAGCTACAAGCTCAATGGTCTGGACATCGCCGCCAACGTCTACACCCCGGCTGGCTATGACGCCAAGAAGACTTACCCGGCCGTGGTCGTTGCACACCCCAATGGCGGCGTGAAGGAACAAGTTGCCGGTTTGTATGCCCAACGCCTGGCCGAACAGGGCTACATCACCATCACTGCCGATGCGGCGTATCAGGGCGCCAGCGGTGGTCAGCCGCGCAGCATCGATAAACCGGCGTACCGTATCGAAGACATTCACGGCATGGCCGACTTTATCAGCCAGTTTGCCGGCGTTGATGGCAAGCGTCTGGGGCTGCTCGGGATCTGTGGCGGCGGTGGTTATTCGTTGGCGGCGGCGCAAACCGACAAACGCTTCAAATCGCTGGCCACGGTGAGCATGTTCAACTCGGGCCGGGTGCGCCGCAACGGCTACAACGACTCGCAAATGGACAGCATCCAGCAACGCCTGCAACAAGCGTCAGCTGCCCGCGCGCAAGAAGCGGCCGGCGGCGAAGTGCTGTATTCGGGCGATGCCAACCTCACCGAAGAGCAAATTGCCAAACTGCCCTTCGAGCTGTATCGCCAAGGTTATGAGTACTACTGGAAGACCCACGCGCACCCGAACTCGACCTTCAAATACACCACCAGCAGCCTGATCGACTTGATGCGTTTCGACGCCACTGACCATATCGAGCTAATCAACCAGCCGTTGCTGATGATCGCCGGGAGCAAAGCCGACAGCCTGTACATGACGCAAGACGCCTTCTCCAAAGCCACCGGCACCACCGACAAGGAACTGTTTATGCTCGACGGCGCCACGCACATCGAAACCTATTGGGTGCCGCGTTATGTCGATGCCGCGATTGGCAAACTGAGCGCATTTTACGCCCGCACCTTGTAATCAACTCTCTTGGGGGTCGCGCATCGGTGTGCGACCTGCTTTTATGGATGAATCCCGCGCCCCTCATGAGAGGTTCTCATCAATGTCCCGCGCCAACCTTAACGACCTGCAAGCCTTCGTGATCATCACCCGCGAAGGCAGTTTCACCCGCGCAGCCGCCCAGCTTGGCGTCTCGCAGTCGGCGCTGAGCCACACCATGCGCGCACTGGAAAGCCGATTGGGCGTGCGCTTGCTGACGCGCACCACGCGCAGTGTTTCACCGACCGAAGCGGGTCAGCGGCTGTATCAGTCGATGGCGCCGCGGTTCGATGAAATCGAACTCGAACTGGCCGCGGTCAGCGAGTTTCGTGACACCCCGGCGGGCACTGTGCGGATTCAAGCGTCCGAACATGCCGCCAACAATATTCTGTGGCCCAAGCTTTCAAAGGTGCTGCCCAACTATCCGGACATCCATGTCGAAATTACCGTCGACTACGCGCTCTCCGACATCGTCGCGCAACGCTATGACGCCGGTGTTCGCCTGGGAGATCAGGTGGCCAAAGACATGATCGCAGTGCCGGTCGGGCCATCCTTGCGCATCGCCGTCGTGGGCTCACCCGAGTACTTCAAACAGCGGCCAATACCGAAGGTGCCCGGTGATCTGGCGGGACAAAATTGCATCAACCTGCGCCTGCCCACCCATGGCAGCCTGATGCAATGGGATTTTGAAAAGGATGGTCACGAACTGAAGGCCCGTGTCGAAGGGCAATGGACGTTCAACAGCAGCGTGCCGATCCTGCGGGCGGCCGTGGCGGGGTGTGGTTTGGGCTTTCTGCCGGAGGACATGGTGGCGAAGGAACTTGCCGACGGTAGCCTTGTGCGGGTACTGGAAGACTGGTGCCAACCCTTCGCCGGTTACCACCTCTACTACCCCAATCGCCGTGAACATTCATCGGCGTTCGGGGTTGTCGTTGAAGCGTTACTTTACAAGCCTTGATACATTGATAAATCGGCAGCGATTCAACATGCCGCCCTGCATCGACGGCACACTGTTTGAGAGTACGTCAGCGGGCTTAGCCCCTGGCCAGGCAATGTGAGTTGACGAACGTTGCAGTGTGCTGCAAAGACTGGCGTATCTCTGGCTTGGCTATTCCATGCCTGTTGGCAAATTGCTCGACCGCTGTTGTATCGAAACGCGTGGTCTGAATAAAGTCCAAGGCTTCGGGCTGGGTATTCAACATCCGCGCGACGGGAGGAATACGCAGCAGTAATTTCAGTAATCGCAGTGAAATAAAGTAGTTAGGAGACTTTATGCCCAAAGGGTATGCCAACTGCTTCAAGAGTTCCCGCAAATCAGGCGTTTGGTCATCAAGCGCCAGTAGTTCCTGCCCCACCATGGCAGGATCAAAAGCACACGCCGCCACCAGCTCAACCAGGTAATCCACGGTGACCAGTGGCAGCCAGTGCCTGGCGGTCCCCGGCACTGCCGTCAGTTTTCCCTGCACAAGGTTGCGTATCAGCTCCACTAGCGGCTGACCGTCAACGATATGCCCCGTGCGGCTGTGACCACAGACCGTCGCGGGGTGGACAACCGTCATCTCCCCTCCCTTGGCGGCCATGACATCTAAGGTCGCAAAATGCGCTTCCAGCTTGCTCGCCTCGTAACCACCGACTTGCCGGTAGACGGCAGGCCAATTCGTGCGCTGCGGATAACGAGGATCAATCCCGATGCGTTGCAGATGTTCATGGTTTTTCAGCATGTAGCCGCCGATCATCACTAACCGGCTTTTTTGCTCAGCCGCCAGCAGCGCAACGCGCTTTGCCCCTTCTACGTTCACCGCACGAGATTGCTCGATTGAAAGCCCCCACGCGAAGTGGGCGCCCAGGTGGAACACGACGCTGGCGTGCCTTAGCACTTCGCGATCAGCAAGACTCAGCCCGAGAGTGTCCCGTTGCAGATCACCCGCTACGGCAAATACCCGGCTTGCACACCCGCCCAACGTGTCGATTTGCTCGCGCAGTTCAGCCAGTCGCTCCGGGCGACGCATCAACACCCGAATGGTGTGACCTTGTGCACTCAGGTACGCCACTAAATGTTGACCGATAAAGCCGGTCCCCCCCGTGACAAAGCACTCCACGCCCATTTCCCAGTTCCTTGTTTGAGGTAAGGAGCCGAGCGTAAACTGTCGACCCAACTCTAGGGTCAAGCGATGTTTTCATGAAAATCGGCGAACTCGAAGCCCGCAGCGGTGCCAGCCGCCATACGCTACGTTACTACGAGCAAATCGGCCTGATCTCACCGCAGCGGCAGACGAACAACTACCGCGATTACACAACCCAAACGCTGCACGACCTGGACTTTATCAAGCGTGCACAAAGCATGGGATTTTCCCTGGGGGAAATAGGCGAGATTCTGGATGCGCAGCGCAATAAGCTGATCGACTGTGCTGACGGCGCCAAGCTGATTGAAAAAAAGATGGCAGAAGTCCAACTGAAAATCGCCAACCTCCAAAGTATTTATCGGTATCTGGATGAAGAGCGGGCAAACCTTGAAGCCAGTGCTGCGAAACAGCTTGAGTTGGAGCAGTTGAATAACTCAGCCGGTCAACAGGGGTTGGGGGGGTGAGGTGGGGTCCATCTAGGCGGCACCCACTCGATAGTCTGTGGCCGTTTGGCGGTGGCCGTTAGCTGCCTGTCACGAAAGGCAGCTAACGCCCATAAGCAGCCATTCATGACGGGGCTTTTTCGGCCAAAAACGAGCGCTCTGCATTATCTACTTAATCAAGGGTGATTCAGTGAGACCTAGATTTTGACGTATCTCTGAGTCCATTCCTCGCCGAGTTTATTCATCTTTTTTTTGCTTAAGCCTCTAGTCCATGGGAACTGGCGCCACTCTGCATGGCGAAGGAACTTTGCAAGTAGGCGCGATCTCCTCCAAGAACCCCAACCACCTAACCTTCGAACTTCATCGCTAACTCTGGAACGATTTAGGTGACCAGAACTCGACTTAGCATCTGCGGCCATTATCAATTCATAAGGGGATAAATCTTCCAGCCTGGCGGCTTCAGCCCAAAGCAAGTCGATCATCATGAGACATCGCCGCCTAATTCCATCGTGGCAAACCAGTCATGTTGTAATTTCACTGCGAAGATGATCGTGCTTCATCTCCTGATCTGTAGGCCCAAGCGATCCATAATATCTCAGATATTCAGACCTTCCGTCTAATAGAGTACGAAGGGGAGCCCCCTGCCTTAGCAACTCCGTGCCAAAAATCGGATAGATTTCCTCTACTTTAATATGACCTTGCAGTACTCTTGAGCATAGATCACTGAGCATGCCGCATACGTTACGAACGGAGGCGTGAGCCCAAGATGACGCAACATCGTTATCGGTGGATAATAATGCCTCGCGTAATTCCTGGAGTTTTTCATGGTGAGCTATTTGATAATAGTCTCTCGCTCTACGCCCAAGAAATACTATCGTCACCCAGTCGCCTTGAAGTTCAGTCCATCTACGTCGATACGTCTCAGCCCAATCCAGCCTTTGCTGCTGTCTTTGACCAGAAAGTATTATTGCCTGAGCTGCACCCACCGCCACCAAAAGTATAGTTGCTAAAGCAGTTAGCTCTGCATCCTCCATAAAGACTTCCACTTATTAATCTACTCCATTTAGGCTTTAAAAAGTGCTCGCAAAAATTAACTTTCTCAAAACCCATAGAGCTTCCAATCGTAATACGCCATAAGTCGGCGGAAATGATATCTATTGTTGCAATTTATAAGATGATCATAATTTGCTCGTAGATATTCACCAAGAATCTGAGGATCCGCAAGCGGCAGGAGTGGTGTCATACCAACTATCTCAGACTCCGTCGCTGTGGCAAGAAACTCTGCGAAAGGCGTCTTAGAATACCTTGCCGTTTGAAGAGCACTTGCAGTTGCGAAATCCTCTGCTTTCCTATTGATCAGACGGTCAAGCTTATACCCTGATTTTTCATAATCAGATTTGGAGTTGATACTTAGTTCCCGCAAATATTTAAAGATGGGGACAAATTTTGTTTGGGTAGGTAGTAGGGAGATTGTGGTGTCGATTAGTTTTCGAGCGTCAAAGTGTTTATTTTGTGAAATCAAATCTTCAAAAATATCACCTATTGAAATACCCTTGTAGCCGGTTTCGCCAACCTTTCCTATAACGCCAAGTCCAAATACAATTTCAATATCACTCTTATCTTGAACTTGATCATAATCAACTACGGCAATTTTTTTGTCAGGATTTTGTCCTTTAACAATTTCGTAGACACGCTCCTTACAAAATCTCAGTACGCGGGCGGGTAATTTGCGTTCGAATTGAGCAATAGCATCGTAAACCGGTGTGTAATTCTTCGTCTTTACAACTTTTACAGGTATTTGAATTGAGTCAAATTGAAGGTACGACGTTTCGATGGTAGGTCCGCCAACCGGCTCATTTCTGTCAATAAAAATCAGGTTATCCCTAAGCTTATCGATATTCTCTCTTCCGATGCAAAGAGAAATAGATTTAAGTAGATCTCTGATGTTTGTATCGGAAATAGAGTAACCAATAAACACAACCGGATGTTCTACGAAAATAGTAATTAGTTTTGAAGCTAAATAGGCGTTGCGATTGTTATAATCATGATAATCACTATCCGTCAGGACTAGTGAGTCTGGAGAGCTGCAGCATCCATGAATTTTATATATCTCACCAATATTCATTGTATTGGAGAATAGAAGTTCCTTTTGGCCAATATATACAGCATGGTCAGGAAAAAGGCTTTCAGCAAACGCATCCCAGTTTGTGGTTATAATCCCATCGACATCGCACTCTTTTAGAGCATTAATCTCTTCTGAGATAATTGGAGGTATTTCGGTTAGATGCTTATGTAGCAGGTGTTCACAAATTTCAAGTCGAAGCGGAGACGTTCTATCGCTTATAAGATGAGAGGACTTTTCCCTTTTTTCGTTGTAATCTTCATGCGCCCACCACAAATCATGAAAATCGTTAGCTATCAGTTGTGCTGACTTAGGGGTGTCATTGTTAGCGCTGCTTTTGTAATACGCGTAGGGCTTCCCAGTCAAACAGAATTTACTGAGTAGGCCCTCCCAATCTTCCAGGCCGATGTATCGTCGGGAGAAACCAGAGCCCAGAAACAAAAACGGGCCAGATGATCGTTGAGAGAATACGGAGCTAAGTTCTGCTTCGATGTCCATAAGAGACGAACCCTTGAGCGAAAACACATTTATTTGAGGGGCGGGAAGCATCGTGCTATCACGCCAAAGTTACCGAGTTTGCTGAGGAGCGATGGTCAGGTCAATGGGAGGAGAGGCCATGTGCCATAGTCGCACCTTTGTACGGAGGCGCAAGAGTGTGGTGGTCTAATTTCCCCGGACACCTCGATAGGTGGAAAATACATCTATCGAGGAACTCTCCATGACTAAAAAAC
>NZ_JBEOPQ010000068.1:0-25855 GCF_040310285.1 Pseudomonas sp. HY2-MNA-CIBAN-0224
GCGTGGTAGCGGGTACGGCGAAAACCGGTGTCGCCCTGACGGAACAGACTGACCAGACCATGGACATAGCGCACCGGCGTTTCGCCGCGCCACACCGTGAACAGCGCGCCCAGATCGAGAACGCGATTAAAGTCCACCGCCGAGTCGTGGCTGACCAGGTCCAGGGTTAATTTGAAGGGTTGCGACAAGCCTTCTTCGAGCTTGAACTCGACCACCTCAAAGGCATCGCCTTGCAGGGGCTCGAAGGTAAAACGCAGATCGCTTTGACGGGGCATGGACGCTCCTGAGGCGGCAAGTACCCTACCCCGGATTTTACCGGTAGAAGGCAACTGGCACGGCGTGGATCTAGACCAAGGGAGGGAGGATTTTGACGGGCGCTAGCCCTGCTCTTGCCTGCCGAGCACAGGCAAGTGGACAGGACGTAATTTTGGAGTGGTGCCGGAGTATTGTTTCGACATTAGGGATGTCCTTTTTCCTATTCAGAATAAGGAACATTTAACCCTGTAAAGACCCAAGCTGTACTGTAGGCCTGATAGCTTTTTGGCGTGGGAATAGTCCTAGGAAAAGCCGCCCCGCCTACGACGTCGCGCTATCGCGCAGCAAGCAGGCCACCGAATTATTCAGCATCCCCCAATCGGTCGCTTCTCCTTCGGGAGAGGCGTGGTGAGGGCTTTTAGATCAAAAGCCAGGTCAAAAGATCGCGAGACAAGCTCGCTCCTACAGGGGCTTTAGAATCAATCCCATACTTTTTAGGGTGCGGTCTAGATAGAAATGGTCAATTTGGGCAGGATGCGCGGGTCATCTTAGAGCTCAGCGCATAAACGAAAAAACCCGCCTTTCGGCGGGTTTTTCGGACGATTCATAAGCGCTGAAAGCGGCTCTGAATCTTTATCTGGCTCCACGACCTGGACTCGAACCAGGGACCCAATGATTAACAGTCATTTGCTCTACCAACTGAGCTATCGCGGAATGAGGGCTATCTTACTGATATCTAAAAAGAAGTCAACGCTTTGGCTGACTTCTCTCCAAAAAATTTTAGATGACCTTCACAATGGCGTCGGTCACGCCTTCGATGTTGCGCTGGTTCAGGGTTGCAACGCAGATCCGGCCAGTGTCGAGCGCGTAGATGCCGAATTCGGTGCGCAGGCGCCCTACTTGTTCAACGGTCAGGCCGGAGTACGAGAACATGCCGCGCTGACGCGCAACAAAGCTGAAGTCGTGGCCTGGTGCTTTTTTCGCGAGCAGTTCAACCATCTGACGGCGCATGCCGCTGATGCGCTCGCGCATTTCAGCCAGCTCGGCTTCCCACTTGGCACGCAGGTCCGGGCTGTTGAGAACGGCCGCGACAATGCTTGCACCGTGAGTCGGCGGGTTGGAGTAGTTGGTACGGATCACACGCTTGACCTGGGACAGAACGCGAGCGCTCTCGTCTTTGGACTGGGTGACGATCGACAGTGCACCTACACGCTCGCCGTAGATCGAGAACGATTTGGAGAACGAGCTGGACACGAAGAAGCTCAGGCCCGAGTCAGCAAACAGGCGCACGGCAGCGGCGTCTTCGGCGATGCCATCGCCAAAGCCCTGGTAAGCCATGTCCAGGAACGGGATCAGGCCCTTGGCTTTGACGACTTCCAGTACGTTCTGCCAGTCAGCCGGGGTCAGGTCAACGCCGGTCGGGTTGTGGCAGCAGGCGTGCAGCACAACGATCGAGCCGGCAGGCAAGGCGTTGAGGTCTTCGAGCATGCCAGCGCGGTTGACGTCATGGCTGGCGGCGTCGTAGTAACGGTAGTTCTGCGCCGGGAAACCCGCGGCCTCGAACAGTGCGCGGTGGTTTTCCCAGCTTGGATCGCTGATGGCGACCACAGCGTCTGGCTGCAGTTGCTTGAGGAAGTCAGCACCGATTTTCAGTGCGCCCGTACCACCAACCGATTGCGTGGTAATCACACGGCCAGCCGCCAACAGTGCCGAGTCAGCACCGAACAGCAGCTTTTGTACTGCCTGGTCGTAGGCTTGAATACCATCGATCGGCAAGTAGCCGCGCGAAGCGTGCTCTGCTGCCCGGATCGTTTCGGCTTCGATAACGGCACGCAAGAGTGGAATTCGTCCCTCTTCGTTGCAGTAAACACCAACTCCCAAATTCACTTTGTCGGTACGAGTATCGGCATTGAATGCTTCGTTGAGGCCCAGGATAGGATCGCGTGGTGCCATTTCGACAGCGGAGAACAGGCTCATTATTACGGCGGCTCTGAATGGATGATGGAGGGGGTGACACGCTCCAGCCGATTGCACTAGAGCGGTGCACAAACGGGGAGCAAGTATAAAGCTGATCAGGATTGGGGCAACAGGCGAAACCCGGTTTTGGCCAAGTATTTGAGTTTATTTTTGGCCCACTGGTCTAATTGCAATATTTGCCCAAACCGGCGTGCCAGCCTTACGCCTTGAAACAGTCAGTCACGATCTCCATATTTACACGTATCCTGTTTGCGCTGCGGCATGCGTCGTGTGCAGTCTTTCTCGCTTTGGCCGGGATTATCCCGACTCAAGGAAGCGAAACCAGAGGTCCGTTATGTCCGATTTTCAGCTCGTTACCCGCTTTCAGCCCGCCGGCGACCAGCCCGTGGCCATTCGCCAGATGATCGAAGGCATTGAGGCCGGTCTGTCGCACCAGACCCTGCTCGGGGTAACCGGTTCGGGCAAGACGTTCAGCATTGCCAACGTGATCGCCCATGTCAATCGACCGACGCTGGTGCTGGCGCCGAACAAAACTCTGGCCGCGCAGTTGTACGGCGAGTTCAAGTCGTTCTTCCCGAACAACGCGGTGGAATACTTCGTCTCGTACTACGACTACTACCAGCCGGAAGCTTACGTCCCCTCCTCCGATACCTTTATCGAGAAAGACGCATCGATCAACGACCACATCGAACAGATGCGACTGTCGGCAACCAAGGCGTTGCTGGAGCGCAAGGACGCGATCATCGTGACCACGGTGTCGTGCATTTATGGTTTGGGCAGTCCGGAAACCTATCTGAAGATGGTGCTGCACATCGACCGTGGCGACAAACTCGACCAGCGCGAGCTGTTGCGCCGTCTGGCCGACCTGCAATACACCCGTAATGACATGGATTTTGCCCGCGCCACCTTCCGCGTGCGCGGCGATGTGATTGACATCTACCCGGCCGAATCGGACCTGGAAGCGATCCGCATCGAACTGTTCGATGACGAAGTCGAAAGCATCAGCGCCTTTGATCCGCTGACCGGCGAAGTGATCCGCAAAATGCCGCGCTTTACCTTCTATCCGAAAAGCCACTATGTGACCCCGCGCGAAACCTTGCTCGATGCCGTGGAAGGGATTAAGGAAGAACTCAAGGAGCGCCTTGAGTACCTGCGCACCCACGACAAACTGGTCGAGGCGCAGCGTCTGGAACAGCGCACCCGCTTCGATCTGGAAATGATCATGGAGCTGGGTTATTGCAACGGCATCGAAAACTACTCGCGCTACCTCTCGGGGCGTGAGTCGGGCGCCCCGCCACCAACGCTATTTGATTATCTGCCTGCTGACGCACTGCTGGTTATCGACGAATCCCACGTCAGCGTGCCGCAAGTCGGGGCCATGTATAAGGGCGACCGTTCGCGTAAAGAAACCTTGGTGGAGTACGGCTTCCGTCTGCCTTCGGCGCTGGACAACCGGCCGATGCGCTTTGACGAATGGGAACGCATCAGCCCGCAAACGATCTTCGTCTCGGCGACTCCGGGCAATTACGAGGCCGAGCACGCGGGCCGGGTGATTGAGCAAGTGGTGCGGCCAACCGGTCTGGTTGACCCGCAAATCGAGATTCGTCCGGCGCTGACCCAGGTCGACGATCTGCTCTCCGAGATCAATAAGCGCGTGGCGAAGGAAGAGCGGGTGCTGGTGACCACGCTAACCAAGCGCATGTCCGAAGACTTGACCGACTATCTAGCCGATCACGGCGTGCGCGTGCGTTACCTGCACTCGGACATCGATACCGTGGAGCGGGTCGAGATCATTCGCGATTTGCGCCTGGGCGTGTTTGATGTGCTGGTGGGCATCAACTTGCTGCGTGAAGGCCTGGACATGCCCGAAGTGTCGCTGGTGGCGATTCTGGACGCCGACAAGGAAGGCTTCCTGCGCTCCGAACGCTCCTTGATCCAGACCATTGGCCGCGCCGCTCGTAACCTCAATGGCCAGGCGATTCTGTACGCCGACCGCATCACCGGGTCGATGGAACGGGCCATTGGTGAAACCGAACGCCGTCGCGAAAAACAGATCGCGTTCAACGCAGCCAACGGCATCACTCCTAAAGGCGTGTTCAAAGACGTCGCCGATATCATGGAAGGCGCGGTGGTACCGGGTTCGCGCAGCAAGAAGCGCAAAGGCATGGCCAAGGCCGCCGAAGAAAACGCCAAGTACGAAAACGAATTGCGCTCGCCGAGCGAGATCAGCAAACGCATTCGCCAACTGGAAGAAAAAATGTACGCCCTGGCCCGCGACCTGGAATTCGAAGCCGCCGCACAAATGCGCGACGAAATCGGCAAGCTCCGTGAGCGGTTGTTGCAGGTTTAATTATCTAAATAACACAGTTAACTGTAGGAGCGAGCTTGCCTCGCGATCTTTTGATTATTTAAAAGATCGCGAGGCAAGCTCGCTCCTACAGATCAATAATGATTTGCATTTCCAAAAACACATATATAAATAGCCGCACTCCAAAGATTCAACACCCGTTTTATTAATCTGAAAGTCCCCTCCCCGACTAACAATCAAAACTTGCCGTTAGTTGTATTTTGGCTATAAACAACTTTCAACGTATTAACACTGGATGTTAATCAGTTTGCCAGGGTGGGCACTATGTCTATGGATCGTCGCTCCTTTCTTGTATCGCTGGCCTTGATACCGCCTGCCTTGTATTGGTCGAGTGCACTGTTGGCCGCAGGGTCTGCTTCAGATGCGTTTCGCGAGGTGAGCCGGATCATTACCGGCGCCGACAACCTGACCCCCGGCGCTGCCGCCAGGATCGAGGCCTTGCTGACTGAGCGCCACGCAGGCTTTGCCGCACACCTCGCCGCATTGCACAAAACCCTGGCGGCAAGCACCAGCCGCGAAGCGGGTCTGTCGGCCCTCAGCGGTACGGATCTGGACACGGCACTGATCATCGCCAAACCCTGGTATTTGGGCTATGTCGGAACGCCGTCAGGGCGGATTCTTGAAGATGACGCCGCCTTCGCCACGTTTCTTGAAATGCAGGCGTATGCCAAGACCGGCGGCATTATCCCTGCGCAGAGCTACCCACCCGGCCCGGCAGGCTGGTGGCGAGACACGCCACGCGGGGTCGACGCTTCCGATCTGCCGGAAGGCGCCACCACCTGGGCTTATCAGCCATTGAAGCACTACACCATCGCCACCCCTGATCCGGCCTGGCACGCCTATGCCGAAGGCCGGTTCGATTCAATCGAAGCTGCCCGTGCGGCACTGGGCCAGGAGGCAAGGAAATGAGCGATTACGATGCTGACGTGATTGTCGTGGGCTCAGGTTCATTGGGCTCCATGGTGGCGCTGGAACTGGCCCGCGCCGGGAAAAAAGTCATCGTGCTGGAAGCCGGGCCTGAAACCACGGACTGGAAAGTCACCGACAACTTTCGTAACTCGGCGCGGCAGAACAACTTCAACGCGCTGTTTCCAGATGTGCCCTACGCCCCCAACAGCTTCAGCCCCGGCTATATCAGCCCGCACCTCGAAGGGATCGAAGTGTTCCCCGGCACCCTGCGTTCAGTCGGCGGCACCTCACGGCACTGGACGGCGGCCACCTGGCGCCTGCTCCCCGAAGACATGACCTTGAAGTCCAGCTTCGGTCTCGCCGTGGACTGGCCCATCACCTACGCCGAGCTTGAGCCGTTCTATTGCGACGCCGAATACGAAATCGGGGTCAACGGCATCGCCGATTACGACGAATCCGGCCAAGGCTTGGGGTACACCTACCCACCCCGCTCCCGGCCCTTTCCACTGCCACCCGAAGCCAAGCCCTACGCCATTCAGCGCTTGCAGCAACAAATTGCAACCAAGGGTTATCGCATCGACGTCGCCCCCTCGTCACGCATCAGCAAACCCTATGACGGCCGCCCCGCGTGCATTGGCAACAACATGTGCAACTGGAACTGCCCGATCGGCGCCAAGCACTCGGGGTATCACGTCGTTGAAAAGATCCGCAAGTTGGGCGTCGACCTGCGCAGCAACGCCATCGTGCACTAGATCGAAACCGGCGCAGACGGCCAGGTGACCGCCCTCCACTACCTGACGCCAAACCGTTCTGCAACGCGGCTCACGGCAAAAGTTTACGTGCTGGCCGGCCATGGCTTTGAAACCCCCAAGCTGATGCTGATGAACAATCTCGGGGCGCGCTCGGGCATGGTCGGGCGCAACCTGATGGTTCACCCCACCATCGACATGACCCTGCTCTCGTCGGAGCCGTTGTGGGCCGGACGCGGGCAGAACATTCACGGCGCGATCATGCAGCGTCGCAATCAGCCAGACCGCACGCGTATTCCTTCAACGCGCTATGACTTGCTGAACAACCCGCCCACTGTCGGCATTGCCGAAACCGCCTTGTCGGAGCGCAAGATCGGCGCCGCGCTGGATGACGAAATCCACGATCGTTCGGCCCGGATTTTTACCTTTGAAGCCCTGACCGAAGATTTGCCCGACATGGCCAACGGGATATCCCTGAACCCAGGCTTCAAGGATTCGCTCGGCTTACCGGGATTGCGCCTGGACTACCGGATCTCGGACTACACCAACGCCAACCTGCCCCGGCTGATGGACGATTTCGCCAACTTCCTGCAAGCCACCAACGGTACGCGGATCAGTGCACCCACAAAATGGATTTGCCAGCAGCACATCATGGGCACGGTGCGCATGGGCACCCAGGCCGAGGATGCTGTGGTGGACCGGGATCTGCGCTGTTTTGATCACCAGAACCTGTTTTTGGTGACCACCGGGGTCATGCCCACGGCGGGCGGTGTTAACCCCACTCTGACCGGGATGGCGTTGGCCATCCGCGCTGGCAAACATATCGCCAAGGAGGTGTGACATGCGTAAAGCCCTGATAGCCGTCACCCTCGCCCTTGGCACACAGTGGGCCAGTGCTCAGTCAAACGATGCCAGCCCGGTTGAACGCGGCAAATACATCGCCACGGCGGCCGACTGCGCGGGCTGCCATGGCGAAAATCTGGCAGGCGGCGCTGCAATTGCCAGCCCGCTGGGGCCTATTTATGCCTCCAACATCACCCCGGACACGCGTACTGGCATCGGCGGCTGGAGCGAAGAGCAATTGCGTGATGCCCTGCGCAAAGGCCGCGCTCCCGGCAAAGGCTGGCTGTACCCGGCAATGCCGTACACGTCCTACACCGGCATCAGCGATGCCGATGTGTCAGCGCTCTACGCCTATTTGCAGAGCGTGCCTGCGATCAACCATGAAGTGCGCGCAACCGACTTGAGCTTTCCGTTCACAAGGCCAGCCATGATTGCCTGGAACGTGCTGTACCTGAATGAAGGACACGCGGCAGGCGAGAAACCTGCACACGGTGAGTCGGCAGAACGCGGGCGCTATCTGGTCGAGGCCCTCGGGCATTGCAGCGCGTGTCACACACCACGCGGGGTCCTCATGGCGGAGTTGCCGGAGCAGCACCTGGGCGGCGCGTTTGTCGGCGGCTGGCAAGCCCCTAACCTCACTAACGACCCGTCCGGGCTGGGTAGCTGGAGCGATCAGGAACTCAAACAGTTTCTGCAAAAAGGCCATAACCCGGTAGCTGTCGCAGGGGGTGATATGGGCCTGGCCGTGAGTCGCAGCCTGAGCCATCTTGGCGACAGCGACATAGCCGACATCATTGCCTACTTGCGCCAAGTGCCACCGGTCATTACCCAGGGATTGCCTGCTGCGCCATCACGCCCGGCCCGCGTCGACCCCGACACGGTCGAGGGGCCTATTACCGGCTGGCGCAATCTGGCCAACAACGCCACCACCGATGGTGCCGTGCTGTATCAATCGGCGTGTGCCAGTTGTCACGGGGTCGACGGCACGGGTACCGCAGGGCCGGATCTAGGTCGGTTGCGCGACTTGCGCTCGGCCCATCCCAATAACCTGGTGCAAGTCATCGCCGGAGGCATCAACCTCGAAATAGAGGGCAGGCACATCCTCATGCCCGGTTTCCGTGACCAAATGAACAACGAGCAAATCGCCGCACTGGCCCGCTACGTACGTTCGACATTTGGGCAAGTGCCAGGCTCCGGGCCGGATGAACAGGAGGTGTCCAGCATTCTGTCGGATAAAACACCGGTGAGCTGGCTGATCAAATACGCCCCGGCGCTGGCCTGGGGCGCGATTGTCGTGCTGGTGCTGCTGGCGGGTTGGGTGTTCGTACGGCGTAAAGTCTAGGCCCTCGGCCTCTAGCCCCCCCCGTGGGAGCGGGCTTGCTCGCGATGCAAACGACTGGGTCTGTCTGTTACACCTCGTCGATCCCATCGCGAGCAAGCCCGCTCCCACAGCGTGATGGCGTTCGCGGGTCGCGAGGTTGGCCGCAACTGTGTAAGGATGTTGCTTTGTTTTTGCCGCTTGTCCTTCAAGGAAGACCATGACCTCCATGCCTAAAGCGCCTCCGGTTCCGGGGCGTCTCGAACAACTTTCGACGCGAATTGCCTTTTTTATTGCCGGCTTCGGCATCGCTGCCTGGGCACCGCTGGTGCCATACGCCAAGGCGCGGGCCGGGCTGGATGACGCGACGTTGGGGCTGTTGCTGCTGTCGCTGGGCGTCGGTTCGATTCTGGCCATGCCGATTGCCGGGGTGCTGGCCACACGCTTTGGTTGCCGCCGGGTGCTGACCGCCGGGACCCTGTTGATCTGCCTGAGTTTGCCGCTGCTGGCGACAGTCAGTTCCATCCCGTTGCTGATTGCCACGCTGTTTGTCTTTGGCGCCGGGCTGGGCACCGTCGACTCCACCGTCAACCTGCAGGCAGTGATTGTTGAACGCGCCAGCGGGCGCAACATGATGTCGGGCTTTCATGGCTTGTTCAGTGTCGGCGGGATCGTCGGCGCTGCCGGGGTCAGCGGCCTGCTGGCCATCGGCCTGACGCCTTTGTGGGCAATGGCCGTGGTCATCGTGCTGATCCTCGCAGCGCTGTTCAAGGCCGCGCCGCACCTGTTGCCCTATGGCAGCGAGAGCAGCGGCCCGGCGTTTGCCATCCCCCATGGCGTGGTGCTGTTTATCGGCCTGCTGTGCTTTACCGTGTTTTTGGCTGAAGGCGCGATGCTCGACTGGAGCGCGGTATTCCTGACCTCTGAAAAACACATCAACGAGGTGTATGCCGGGCTAGGTTATGCCGCGTTTGCCCTGACCATGACGGCAGGCCGGTTGCTTGGCGATACCATCGTCAGCCGCCTGGGCGCACGTCGGGTCATTGTTCTGGGCGGTCTTTTTGCCGCCGCCGGGCTGGCGTTGGCGACAGTGGCGCCGGACTGGGAAGTGTCGCTGTTGGGCTACGCGCTGGTGGGTGCCGGCTGCTCGAATATCGTGCCGGTGCTGTACACCGCGGTGGGCAAGCAGACCGTGATGCCTGAGAGCATCGCCGTGCCGGCCATTACTACGCTGGGTTATGCGGGGATTTTGGTAGGGCCTGCGGCCATTGGCTTTATCGCCCATGCCAGCAGTTTGAACATCGCCTTCGGCCTGATCGCCGTGATGCTGGTAGGCGTGGCTATCAGCGGGCGCATCTTGAAAGTCTGATTCACTCTGTAGGATTGGCCGCCCCGTCTTCGACGCCGCGCTGTCGCGCAGCAAACAGGACAGCGAGTATCTTCAGCATCCCCCAATCGGTTCCCTCTCCTTCGGGAGAGGGCTAGGGTGAGGGTTGCTCTTAGATAAAGATCAAAAGATCGCGAGCAAGCTCGCTCCTACAGGGCCGTTGGAATCAATCACTTATTTTGTGTTTGATAGAAGCCAGCTTGCCTCGCGATCTTTTAAACCATCAAAAGACCGCGAGACAAGCCGTGCTGCTTTAGAACCCTACGCTGGCCTGCACGAAGAACGTGCGCGGCTCACCCACGTAGATACCCGAGTTGTTGTCGCTGGAACGGGTGTAGTACTCCTGGTTGAACAGGTTTTTGATGCCTGCGCCCACTTTCAGGTTCGAGGCTTCAGGGCCAAAGTCGTAACCGACACGGGTGCTCCAGGTGGCGTAACCCGGAATATCGCCGTACTGGCCGTCCGGCGTCGGGTCGGTGATGTAAACCCCACCAGTGCCCGGTGCATGCTGTTGCGACTGGGCAAACATGTCGAGGTTGTAGCTCCAGCGGTTGACCACGTAGCGGGCGCCCAGGTTGAGCACTTGGCGCGAGTACAGCGGCAGGTCACGGCCTTTGAAGTTGGCGATATCACCCTCAGAGGTGGCTTTGGTGTAGGTGAAACCGGCGTTCACCGACAGGCCGTCAAGGGCCGGGTTAAGCGTCGACATGTCGTAATGAACCGACGTTTCGATACCCTGGTGCTTGGTCGCGCCGAGGTTGGTCCAGCCCACGTCGTTGCTCACGTATTGCAGTTCGTCAGCAAAGTCGATGTAGAACAGCGTGACTTCGCCGCCCCATACGCCATTGTCATAACGGGTACCGATTTCATAGGTCTTGGCCTTCTCAGGCTTCAGGCCTGCGGCGGTCTGGTCGCCCTGGCCGCCCTGACCCAACTGGAAGTACTGCAAGCTGCCAAACGAAGTTTCGTAGTTGGCGAACAGTTTCCAGGCATCGGAGAGGTGATACATCACGCTCAAGGCCGGCAACGCTTCGTTGCTGTCGATGCTGCGGTTTTTTTCCGGGACCGGCACGCCTTTGTTGTCCAGCACCGAGTGGTCCTGCCAGTTGGTGCTGATGCGCTCGAAGCGAATGCCCGGGGTGATGGTCCACTTGCCGACATCGATCTTGTCATCGATATAGAACGAGTTGGCTTCGGTCCCGCCGGTGCGGTCCTGATAAATATGGCCGTCAGCCCCAGGACGGGCCACAGGCACGTTATTGACCAGTTGCAGTTGGCTGGCCTCTTCCTGCATGGCTTCTTTCAGGTAGCGATAGCCAATGCCCACTTCCTGGGTAACCTCACCCAGGGTGAAGACGTGCGACACCCGTGGCTCGATGCCGAAGGTGTGATAGCTACGCGGGTACGAGGCCAGGGTTTGCAGGTTGCGCGCGGCAATGTTGCTACCACGGAAGCTGTCGGTGTAGTAGGTCAGGACTTCAAACTGGGTCTGGTCATCAATCTGCCGCAGGTATTTGAAGGACACGTCCTTACGCCGCCCGGTGAAGTTGTCCCAGTCGCGTACGGACTGGTACGGGTCAGCGTCAAACTGCTTCTGCGTCAGGCCGCCGGGCATGTCGGCGGTGGCATCGTAGTAGTGGAAGTTAAGGCTGAAATCGTCCTGATCGGTCGGCGCCCAATGGGTTTTCAGCAACACGTCGTCGATGTCGTTGTTGTTATTGCTCGCCCGGTAGCCATCACCTTTGACACCGGAATAGAGCAATGCAGCACCGATACCGTTGTCCGCAGTACCGCCCAAAAAGGCCGACTCCAGGTGCTTCCAGCCGCCACGCTCAGAGGTCTCCAGAGTGGTACCGACTTCGCCCTGGAAGGTTTCCGGGATGGCGCGGGTCACAAAGTTGATCACGCCGCCCACGTTCTGCGGTCCATAGCGCACCGAACCGGCACCGCGTACCACGTCAATGCTGTCGAGGTTGCCCGAGGAAATCGGCGCCATCGACAGTTGCGGCTGGCCGTACGGGGCAAACGCTGCGGGTACGCCGTCAATCAATACGGTCGAACGGGGCGACAGGCGCGAGGTCAAGCCACGCACACCGACGTTCAAGGAGATATCACTGCCGTCGGTGCCGTTGGACTCCTGTACCTGCACACCGGGAATGGTCTTGAGCACGTCGCCGACGGTCATTGCGCCCTGCTCGACCATTGCCTCGCGGCGCACCACTGTTCGCGCGCCGGGGTGGTTCTGCACCACTTGGGCGTTGGCATCGCCCAGCCAGTTACCCACCACTTTCACGTCAACCGGCCCCAGTTCCAGCGGGCCGGAAGCGTCGGAGGCACTCACGGTGGCCGCCGGGGTCAGGGTCACGGCGTCGCCATCAAGCTGGTAGTTCAAGCCGCTGCCTTGCAGCAGTTCACGCAGCGCTTGCTCGGGCGACAGGTTGCCATTGACCGCTGGTGCCTGCTTGCCGGCCACCAGTTGCGGACTGAAAAACACCTGCAACGAAGTTTGCTGCGCCAACTGGCTCAACGCGGCACCCAGTGGCTGGGCCTGGATATGGATGGCGCTGGCAACGGCTTCGCCGGCAAATGCAGCGGGCATCGCCGCACTGACCGCGAGGGCCAGCGCCAGTGGCAACAAGCGCGATCGTGCGCTGGACGATGGAGCTTTCAAAGATGGTTTAAGCGAGGAAAACCGCACACAAGGATGGTTGTTTTTCACGTCGAGTCTTGCCCAGTTGATCGCATTTGATTGCGCATTGTTAATGCAAACCAGTTGCAGTTGATCAAGAAGACGAAGAACTCGAAAAAAACCTGAATCCTATCTGAAATTATTTTGCCGAGATGATTTCCTGGCTGCCATCTTCACGGGTTTTGATCGCCACCGGCAGGATGCGCGGCAAGGCGCTGAGCAAGGCATCGGTGTCATTGGTCTTGAACACGCTGGTCAGACGCAACTGCCCCAGCGCTGGCGTACTGACGTGCAGCGGCGTGTCCCGATAGCGCGACACTTCGGCCGCAACCTCAGCCAGGCTGGCGTTATTGAACACCAGTTGCCCCTTGCGCCAGGCCGTCAGTGCTTCGGTATTCACAGGCTGTACGGCCGCCACCTGCCCTTGGGCATTGACCACCGTGCCCAGCCCCGCCGTCAGGTTAACCCGCGATCCGGGTTCGTTACCCTGCACCCGCACAGTGCCCGACTCCACGGCGACTTGCGCCTGGCCGTCCTCGTGGCGCACATCAAAACGGGTGCCGGTGACGGTCACTTGGCCAGGGCCAGCGAGCACCACAAACGGCCGGTCCGTGTCATGGGCCACGTTGAACATCGCCTCGCCCTGCTTGAGCACCACCGTGCGTTGCTGTCGTTCAAAACTGACCAGCAACTGGCTGCGGCTGTTGAGTTCGATGGCCGAGCCATCCGGCAAGGTCACGGTGCGGCGCTCGCCTGCCGTGGTGGCAAAGCTGCCCTGGTAATTGCCCATAGACTGCAACTGCGTCCACACCAATGCGCCGCCCGCCATTGCCAGCACGCTGGCCGCCAGACCAAAACCCAGTACAGAACGGCGCTTGATCGGCTTGACCGGCACTTCACAGAGTGCCTGCAGGCGCTCCTTGGGCAACAAATCTGCTGCCGACCAGAGGTTGACCAGCCATTGGTATTCCGTTTCATGGCTCGGATGGCGGGCGCGCCAGGCCTCGAATTCAGCCTGTTCTGCCGCATTCAAAGCCTGCGCCTGCACACGGGCAAACCAGGTTGCGGCAGCGTCACGCACACTGGCGATGTCGTGGGTACCGTCACGCGTATCCATCATTGAGCCTCCACCCGTTCACGCAAATGTCGCAGGGTGCGGATCATATATTTTTCCACCATGTTCTTGGACAGTCCCAGGCGCTCGGCGATCTCGGCTTGAGTCAGGCCTTCGATCTTCTGCCAGACAAACACCTTCCTGCAGTTCAGCGGGAGCTCTTGCAGGGCTTTTTCAACAGACTCAGCCAACTGGATAGCACGCATGTACTGCTCCGGGTCGCCCGTCTCGGACGAACTTGGGGGAACGGCTGCCTGCTCCTTGGCGTCACGTAACTCTTCACGGCGAAAACCATCGACAGCGATATTACGCGCCATTTGATGCAAATAGGCACGCGGCTGCTCGACGGCCTCCGAAGTGGATTCGAGCACGCGTACAAAAGTGTCATGGGCCAAGTCTTGCGCCTGCTGGCGGTTACGCAAGCGACGCGTCCAGGTACCGATCAACTCTTCGTAATGTTCAAAAAAGCCCGCTCGGCGGGGCACTTTGTGATTCATCGCACTGGACTGAATAGGTGGAGCGTGAATAGTAATGCTTCCTATTAATCCCAGCAATCATTGCGCTGACGGAAGGTTGCCTGGCTCACACCTCTGCCAACGCGCGCAAACGCCGCTCGACCTGATGGCCACGGGCAAAGCCGAACCAGCGGGCCGTGAGCACGCCGACCAGGCCCATTACCCCACAGAACAGCACGCACACCCACGGGCTCCACGGCATCAGGGCAATCAGCAACAACGGCGTGATACTGGCCCAAAGCGCGTAAGCGATGTTGTAGGTAAACGAGATGCCCGACACGCGAATCTCAGCCGGGAACAAACCGACCATCACTGACGGCACCACGCCAACGATCCCGCAGGTCAAACCGGCCAAGGCGTAAGCCAGCCCCGGCAAGCCCCATTGCCCGACCAGGCTGGCGTAGAGCACGCCAATCCCCAGCGGCAACAGCACGCTGTACAGCACGATGCTGCGCCAGACGCCGATGCGGTCGACGATCAGGCCTGCCAGCACACAGCCAATGTTCAAAAACACGATGCCTACGCTGCTCAAGGCAAACGTGTGGCTGGCGGTCATGCCGAACTGCTGTTGCATCACGGTGGGAGTAATGACGACAAACACCACCACGGCGCTGGTCAGTACACAGGTCAGCAACGCGGCGGGCAGCAATGACGGGCGGAAATCCCGTAATACCGTGCGCAAAGGCAGCTCTACCCTGCCCTCACGGCGCTCGCGCAAGGCCAGAAACACCGGGGTTTCGCTCAGCCAGCGACGCAGCCACACACCGATCACGCCAAACACGCCGCCCAGCAAAAACGGAAAGCGCCAAGCGTAATCGAGGATTTCGGCCGGGGTAAACAGTTGCGCCAGCAAGGTCGCCGTCAGGGCGCCGATCAAATAACCGAAGGTCAGACCGGCCTGTAAAAAGCCCAAGGCATAGCCGCGACGCCCGGCAGGCGCGTGCTCGGCGACAAATACCCAGGCACTGGGCACCTCACCACCAACTGCGGCGCCCTGAAAAATCCGCAACGCCAGCAGCAAGAGTGGCGCTAAATAGCCAATATCGGCATACGTCGGCATGATCCCGATCAGCAGACACGGCAGGGCCATCATCAGGATGCTCAGGCTGAACACCCGCTTGCGCCCCAGATGATCGGCAAAATGCGCCATTAAGATGCCACCCAATGGGCGGGCCAGATAGCCGGTCACGAAAATCCCGAAGCTTTGCAGCAAGCGCAGCCATTCCGGCATATCGGGCGGGAAAAACAGCTGGCTGAGGGTCAGGGCGAAGAACACGAAAATGATGAAATCATAGATTTCCAGCGCCCCACCCAGGGCCGCCAGCCCCAGGGTTCTATAGTCGGAGCGCGAAAAACGCGTCGTGACAGCTTGAGTATCGGCAGACATAAATACGCTCAAAGTGAACTGGACACGCCTATGCTGGCGCTTGATTCGAGGGCCGAGCATAACAAATCCCTGCGCAGCCACGCAGATACGAACGCTACAACTCGTCTTGCTGAATGTTGTAGGAGCGAGCTTGCCTCGCGATCTTTAAGATCAACAGATCGCGAGCAAGCTCGCTCCTACAACGTGGAGGGGTATTAAAAAGACCCTATCGCGAGACAAGCTCGTACTTCGGATTCGGGATGCGCCTCAAATCCTTGGCCCGAGCTTGTCTCGCGATAGAGTCTCGATTTATTAGCCCTGCCAGCCTCCGCCCAGCGCGCCATACAGGTCGACCAGCGACAGTGAAACCTGGGCGGTGCTGTCGACCAGCGCCGCCTGGTTGGCCAGCAGTGCGTTTTGCACGGTCAGCACGTTGAGAAAGTCCACGGTGCCCTGGGTGTACTGCTGGTGAACGCTGTCCAGTGCTCGCTGGTTGTAGGCGACCGCCTGCAGCAGGCTGTCACGGCGGCGCTGGTTGGCCTGGTATGCCACCAGCGCGTCGTCCACTTCGTGCCAGGCACGCAGCACGGTTTTCTGAAAGCCAATACCGGCTTCTTGCTGGCGGCCTTCCTGTAATTGCAGCGCGCCTTTCAGGCGTCCGCCCTCAAACAAGGGCACGCTCAGCCCCGGGCCAAAGGCAAAGCTGCGCGAGCCCCAACTGCCCAGGTCCGACAGTTGCAACGCCTGAAAACCCATATTCCCGGACAAGGTAATGCGCGGGTAAAAGTCCGCTTCGGCGACGCCAATGGCCGCCGTGGCCGCATGCAATTGGGCCTGCGCGCGGCGGATGTCCGGGCGTCGTTCTGCCAGTTCACTGGGCAAGCCGATGGGTACGGTCGCGGCATAGGACGGTACGTTGGCAGGCGTACTTAATTGCGCCTGCAAGGCTCTTGGCTCGCGCGCCAGCAACAGGCTCAGGGCGTTGATCAATTGCGCACTGTGCTGTTGCAACGGTGCCAGACGCGCCTGAATTTCTGCGACTTGGGCGGCCGCCTCAGAAACTTCCAGATCCGTCGCCACGCCTTCCTTGAGTTGTAGCCGAGTCAGTTCCAGGCTGCGTTGGGCGATGTGCAGGTTCTGCTCGACCACCGCCAGCCCTTGCTGGGTGCTGCGCAGCTCAATGTAATCCTGGGCGGTCTGCACGATGACCAGCAGTTGCACGGCATGGCGGTCTTCTTCAGCCATGTGCACCGAAGCATCTGCTACCTCCACCGAGCGCTTCACGCGCCCCCACAAATCGGCCTCCCAACTGATGCCGAGCCCGCCGTTCCACAGGTTAAACGCCTGCTTGCCCTCTTTACCCGACGGGTCATTCAAGCCGCGCTGGCTGTTGCGACTTCGGCTGTAGCCCGCCGAACCGTCTACCGCCGGCAGCGTGTCGGCGGCGACCTGACGGCGCATGGCCCGACTTTGCTCAAGGCGGCTGGCGGCCATTTGCAGATCAAAGTTGCGCGTCTGGGCTTCGCGTACCAGCGCCGATAGCTGCGTGTCGCCAAAACTGTCCCACCAGCGCATGTCCACCGGCGACTCAGCCGTCCCGCTGTGCCCGGACTGGCTTGGCGTGTTCGCCCAATGCGCGGCCAACGGTGTCTCGGGCGTCTTGAAATCAGGGCCCATCACGCAACCGCCAAGACTCAGCAAGCTGAAACAAGTGACGGCGCAGGTCATTATTTTGCTGTTCATCGTGCGCTGACCTGCTGTCCCGAGGTGCTGGCGGTGTCGACGGATGCATCCACCGACATACCTAGACGCAGTTGCTGGATCAACGGCTGGTCTGAGTCCAGGGTGATTTTGACCGGAATGCGCTGCACCACCTTGGTGAAGTTGCCGGTGGCGTTATCCGGCGCGATGGCCGAGAACGTCACTCCCGTGGCCGGGGCAATACTGTCGACGGTGCCGTGCAGTTGCTCGCCGGGGAAGGTATCGACCGTAACCATCACCCGCTGCCCCGGGCTCATGTGCGTCAGTTGATGCTCAAGAAAGTTCGCCACTACGTAGGCCTTGGCCACCGGCACCACCGCGAGCAAGGTGTCGCCCGGTTTGACGTAAGCACCTTTGCGCACGCTGCGACGCCCGACCACGCCGTCAAACGGCGCCACCAACTGGGTGTATGACAACTCCAGTTCTGCCCGAGCCTGCAACGCTTGTGCATGCTGCACCGAAGCCTCGGCGGCGGTGTGTTGTGCAGCCAGCACTCGGGTTTGCTGGCGGGCAGCTTCCAGTGCCGCGCGGTGTTGCGCCAATTGTGCACGGGCTGTCTGTGAGCGGTTCTTCGCCTGCTGCGAGTTTTGCAGAGTGCCTGCACCCTGCCCGGCCAAGTGCTCATAGCGTTGCAACTCGTGCTCGGCGAACTCCACCTGGGCGAGGTCGGCATCGACCGTGGCCTTGGCCTCCTCGATCAGCGAACGCTGGCGCTCAAGCATCGCCTGCGCATTCATCTGCTGAGCCTGGGCCGTGGCCACCATGGCCTGGGCGGCCATCACGCTGGCTTGATAATCCTGCGCATCGATGCGCGCCAGCAACTGCCCGGCTTTGACCGGCTGGTTGTCCTCCACCAACACTTCATCAATAAAACCCGCGACTTTCGGCGCGATCAGGGTGAAGTCGGCACTCACATACGCGTCATTGGTGCTTTGCTCCGGGCCGCTGGCAAACACCACGCACCACAACCCGTACAGCACCGCCAGCGCCAGCACGCCTGCACCCGCCATCAGCAAAGGCTTGCGCCCGTTTGTCGTACTCATTTAACTGCTCCCGCCACTGTGCCCGGCGGATAAATCCGCGTCGGGCCAAAAGGAATAATGACAACCAATAAAATCGCGACACCGGCCATGCACAGGTACAAATCCGAAGAGGTCAGCACCATCGCCTGCTGGTGCACCCGGTGCGCCAGATCGACACCGGCAGACACCAGCGGCGAGTTGCCCAGGCGATCGACCAGGCTCATCGAGTGGAAGTGTTCACGGTTGACTGTCAGCACTTGCAACACGCTGCCCGCTGCCACGGCCGAGAAGCCTTTAACCGTGTTGAACCACGCCGACGCGAAGGGCCCGTCAGCAGGATTGAGGCCGCCTGTCGACAGCATCAGCAGCGGGATCACCGCCATCGGCTGAGCGATGATTTGAATCGCCTGCAACCCGTAAAAGTTCTCGCGGCTCCACACCGAGGTCACCTGCGAACCCAGCACACACGCCAATGCCAGCAAGCCCAGACCGATGGCCAGTACCCAGCGGCAATCGACCCAGCGCAGGTTGCACAGGGCGACCACCAGCGGCAGCGCAATCAACTGCGGCAAGGCCACCATCAGCATCACCGGCGCGGTTTCCAGCGGGCGATAGCCCTGAATCTCCGCCAGGTAACTGGACGGGATCTTGATCACCGCCAACAGCACAAACAGCACCCCGGCCAGGGTCAGCAAGGCGCTGGTGAGATTGCGGTTCTTCAGTAACTGCAACTTGAAGAACGGCAGCGGGTGCGACCATTCGTTGATGAAAAACAGCACCAGCAAGGCCAGCCCGCCGACGATAAAGATCCGGATCATTTCGGACTCGAACCAGTTCAGCCGCTGGCCCAGCTCAAGGCCCAGCACCAGCATGATCAAACCGGGCAAGCCGAGCAGCAGCCCGCGCCAGTCAAACTGCTTGAAACGCTCCAGCCGCAGCGGGTCTTGCGGCAAGCCCCAGGCCACACAGGCCATGGCCAGCAGGCTGAGCGGAATGACTTGCCAGAACGCCCACTGCCAACCGGCGTATTCCACCCACCAGGCCGACAACGGCGTACCAAAGCTGGGGCCAAAAGTGGCGGTCAGCGCATAACTGCCCAGCCCGTACAAGCGGATGTGCGGCGGCAAAAAACGCAACGCCACCGACATCAACATGGGCGGTAACGCGCCTCCGGCAAACCCTTGCAAGGTCCGCAGCAGCATCAACACAGAAACGTTGGGGGCGAAGGGGCACAAGATACCCAGCAGCAAAAACGCGCCTATTGCACACAAGGTGAAGCGACGCAGCGAGAACGTCGCCGCACACCACGGCGCGAAGGCCATGGCACTGATCGACGTGGCCGAATACACCGCCAGCAACCAGGTGCTTTCGTCATAGCCGATGCCCATGGCGCCGCGTATGTCCGGCATCGCCACTTTGGTCACGTTTTCGTTAAAACCCGAGACCAGCACCGCCAGCAGCACCCCCACCAGCCCGGTAAAAATCCGCAAACCAAACGCGGCACTGGCCGGTGGCGCTGCAACGGGCGGCGCAACACTGGCCGAGCCTGCAGCCAGCGAGGTCACCACTCGGCTCCCGGCGCCCAATCACGCCCACGTTTAAAACGCCAATACATGGCTAACTCCGTCTTCTAACTAGATGACAAAAAGTTTAACCAAGCGGCAATGCTATAAAAATTGACAAATAGCTAACTGTGGAGTGCGTCAGACGCAATCCACAATCAAAGAGTGGCGTTCTCGCAGAAGGTTTTGAGGGTGCGGCGCAACCAGCGATGGGCGTGGTCATTGTCCAGGCGCGGGTGCCAGGCCTGGCTGATTTCCACAGGTTGCAGGGTGATGGGCAGTTCAAACTGACGCAGCTTCAAACCCAAGGGCTCAAGGGTTTTAAGCAACATCTGCGGCATGAGCGGCAGGATCAGGTCGGAAGCCGCAAGGGCAAAGATCGCTGAATAAAAGGTTGGCGTGGTAAAGGACACGCGCCGCTCCAGGCCTATCTCGGCCAGCATCGAATCGATCGGCCCATGAGGAACCCCACGGCGGGACACGCTGATGTGGTCAAACTCGACAAAGCGTTGCACGGTGAGCGGCTGGTCAAAAATGGGGTGACCTTCGCGGGCCAGCCCCACAAACGGACAAGTAAACAGGCGCTGGACTTTGATGTCCGCAGAAAACTTGTTGGTGGCGCAAATGGTCAGGTCGATACGCCCCTCGTTCAGCGCCTGATCATCGGTAAACCCCTCGGGCACGACCCGTAAGGTTGCTTTGGGCATTTCCTGGGCCATGCGCTGACGTAACGCTTCGCCGTACACACCGAAAAACACATCGTTGGAGCGGATGCTGAACGTGCGCTCCAGCGTGCGCAAATCGCTGTCCTGGCTTTGGGTGAACACCCCGTGCGCCAGCTCCACCACGCCGCGGACCTGCTCGCGCAGTTCCAGGGCTCTGGGGGTTGGCACCAGCCCGCGCCCGGAACGCACCAGAATCGGGTCATTCAACACTTCGCGGATACGTGTCAGGGTGCGGCTCATGGCCGGAGCACTGAGGTTCATGCGCCGGGCAGCGCCCGCTACCGAGCCCTCTTCGAGCAAGATATTGAGGGCAACCAGCAGATTCAAGTCAGGTATTTGCATGGTCGCAAGGTTAGCGTTTAACGTCCGCTGAGGCCAGATGCATCAAGCCGCATCGCCGTACAAGGTTGTTAAGCAGCGCACCATTATTGCGCAGGAGGTAAAACTGTATCCCAGCTCCTTAGCTAGCTAACTAAACCCCGGACAGGTAAATTGCCCGCCGTCAGGTTGATGCCTGACGCTCTCTTTGGTTGAGAATCTTGGCCATTACCGGATCCCCATGAGGGTAATGGCCCTTTTTTCTCACTGCTTGACGCCCTCGCCTTGTCTGTGACAAAACAGCTGTAGGAGCGAGCTTGCCTCGCGATCTCTTGATCTTGACCAGGCCAACAGCTGCTGCGGCCCCATCATCAGGTCTATGATGCTCACTCGCTTAACCCACTGACAGGAACCCTGGCATGAATCTCAATCTGCGTGGAAAACTTGTGGTCATTACCGGCGGCAGCAAGGGCATCGGCCTGGCCTGCGCCCGCGCATTCGGCCAGGAACAGGCCCGTGTGGTGATCGTGTCGCGAACGCTTGAGAACATCGAAGCGGCGCTCAAAACCCTGGAGCAGGACGGGATCAAGGCAAGCGGTTTTGCCGCTCACCTGTCGGTCTACGAAAATGCAGTGCAGGTGATCGCCGATATCGAAGCGCAGCATGGCCCTGTCGACATCCTGATCAACAGCGCCGGAGCGGCCAAACGCTATGACCCGCAAGACCTCGACGGCCAGGCGCTACGCGCGGGCATGGAGGACAAATACTATCCGGTGATCAATAGCCAGCAAGCCGTACTGGTGGGCATGCGCGCCCGCGGTCAGGGCGTGATCGTCAATATCATCGGCTCGGGCGGCAAGGTGCCGACCAGCACTCACCTGTCCGGCGGGGCTGCCAACGCCGCATTGATGCTGGCCACCGTCGGCGCCGCCGAACACTACGCGGCGCAGGGCATCCGGATCAATGCGATCAACCCCGGCTATACCCTCACGGGCCGGGTCGAACAATCGGTGGCCGTGGAAGCCAAGCGCTTGAATATTTCCCCCGAAGAAGCGTTGGCGCGTGGCGTGGCCAGCGTGCCGCTGGGGCGTTACGGGAAACCTGAGGAAGTGGCCGACGCGGCGCTGTTTCTCGCCAGCGACCGGGCCAGTTACATCGTCGGCGCGATCCTGCCGGTGAACGGCGGGCGCAATCCGGTTATCTGAACCTCTGCGCCAAACGCAATGCGGCCTGCTGACAGGCCGCATTTATTCGCTGCGATTACTTGGTTTTGGCGACCCATGAATTGAAGCGCTGCTCCAGTTCTTCGCCATGGTTGACCCAGAACTCGTTATTGATCGGCATGGCCTGGGACAGGTTATCCGGCGCGGTATTGAGCCGAGCTGCCAGGGCTGGGTCCAACAACGCTGCGGTGTTCAGGTTGACCGAGCCATAGCCCAATTCTTTGGTATGGATCTTTTGGTTTTCCGGCTTGAGGGTGAAGGCAATAAAGTCTTCGGCCACGGCCTTGTTTTTGCTACCAGTCGGGATCGCCCACGAGTCGATGGCGTAGATGCTGCCATTCCAGACCACCTTAAGGTTGGCCCCGGATTGTTGAGCGGCGAATACCCGGCCATTAAAGGCCGTGGTCATGACCACGTCACCGCTGGCCAGAAACTGCATCGGTTGCGCACCGGCTTCCCACCACTGGATATCGGACTTGATCTCATCAAGCTTGCGGAATGCGCGATCCACGCCTTCCTTGGTAGACAGCTGTTTATAGATGTCGGCGTACGGTACGCCGTCGGCCATCAACGCGACTTCGAGTGAGTACTTGGCGCCTTTGCGCAGGCTGCGCTTGCCAGGGAATTTGCGGGTGTCCCAAAAATCGGCCCAGCCGGTCGGCGCGCTGCTGACTTTGTCACCGTTGTAGGCGATGGCCATCGACCACACCAGCACACCGGCGCCACACTCGGACAGCGTGCCGGGCACGTAGTCCGCCGGGTTGCCCAGCTTGCTTTGGTCGAGGGGTTCAAACAGGCCTTCTTCGCAACCGCGAATCAGCTCCGGCGCTTCGACCTGCACGACGTCCCAGTTGACACTCTTGGTGTCGACCATGGCTTTGATCCGGCCCATCTCGCCGTTGTACTCGCCTGCAATTACTTTGTTGCCAGTGGCGTTGGCGAAGGGTTTGTAGAACGCGTCGGTCTGCACGTCCTTGCTGGCACCACCAAACGAAATCACGGTAATTTCGTTAGCCATCGCATTGGCCGAAATAGCCGCGATAAGCAAGGCTCCGATTGCTGTCTTTTTCATATCTACCTCTAGGATTAATTGTTATGGCAGAGTTGAATCACGCTTGGCAGCGCTCACTGAGCGAGCGCCCAGCTTCGCACATCTGGCTCTGGGGCCAGTCGAGTGTTGAGTCAGGCCGGTGACGACCTGACCGCTGCTGTCCCTCAGCTTTGGTAATCTCCTTCATCTTTAGAAATCAAACGCAGCACAGACGACCAGGCCAGTTGATGCAGGTTGTGCTCAATCTCGTCATCGGACTGTTGAGCGGTCAACTCACATACGGCCTCAGAGGGGAATCGCAAAACCGCCCCGCCCGCCTGCGCTTGAACCTGGGCCTGACAGGCACGCTCCAGGAAGTAAATCTGATTGAACGCCTCGGCAATCGAACGGCCGGTAGCGAGCAAGCCGTGGTTACGCAAAATCATCACCATGTGCGGGCCCAGGTCGCGCACCAGGCGCTGGCGCTCATCCGGGTTGAGAGCGATGCCCTCGTAGTCGTGGTAACCCAGACGCCGGTAGAACTTCAGCGCGTGCTGGCTGATCGGCAACAAGCCGTCTTCTTGCGCGGACACCGCGATGCCTGCCGAAGTGTGGGTATGCACGATGCAACTGATGTCATGCCGTGCCGCATGAATGGCTGAATGGATGTTGAAACCCGCACGGTTGACGCTGTCAGGGCTGTGATGGGCATCGACGGTATTGCCGTCGTAGTCGATCTTGACCAGATCGGACGCGCGCATTTCATGGAACAAAACCCCGTAGCGGTTGATCAGGAAGTGCCCTTCCTCACCCGGCACCCGAGCCGAAATGTGCGTGTCGATCAGATCGGTCATTCGAAAATGCGCCACCAGCCGGTACAGTGCAGCCAGGTCGCAACGGGTTTTCCACTCGTCATCGGAAATCAGGCTGCGGTCGAATTGAAAAGGCGTGTCGTGCATCGCGGGTCCTTGTTCGATTGAGGTGGCAATGGCATAAGCTTGCCCCCGCACGCCAGCGGCGACCATGCACAGAAAACCTGCTGCCGGCGCATTACTGTTATGGTCTTTTTACCGGTACACATACCGCAGCCCTTCGAGCCTGGACGGATGTTTATGATGTTTTTGGATCCCGACTCCGAGGAGTCACTGGTCAACCAGATCGTTTCGGGGATCAGCCTGGCGATCAAAGAACACCGGCTGAAATCCGGCAGCAAACTGCCTTCGATCCGCAAATTCGCGCAGACCCACAAGGTCAGCCACTTTACCGCTGTCGAAGCTTACGACCGCCTGGTGGCGCTCGGTCACCTGACGCCGGTGCGCAACGCCGGTTTCTATGTGCGCAGCAGCCCCGGCAACCCGCGCCCCGACCCTGTGCCGGAGACCCACGAGGAAGACACTGAGTTCGACTTTGACGCGCACTTGCTGCTGCAAAAAGTCTTCCAGCCCATGGGCATGGAATTACGCCCGGGCATCGGCCTGTTGCCCGAGCAGTGGACAGACCACGACGGCCTGCAACGCGGCCTGCGCACCTTGGCCCGCAACGAGCCCGGCAGTTTTTCCGGTTACGGGCAGGCCAAAGGTTCCCCCCGGCTGCGCGCTAAACTTGCCGAAAAACTGGCTGACACGCGAATCGCCGCCCACCCTGAGCAAATCATGCTGACCAGCGGTGGCAGCCATGCGCTGGACCTGGTCACGCGTTATCTGGTGCAGCGCGGTGACAGCGTGCTGGTCGACGAACCGGGCTATCACAACCTGTTCCTCAACCTGCGTTTGCAAGGGGCCAAACTGCTGGGTGTCCCGCGCACCCTCGATGGCTTCGACCTTGAGGTGCTTGAAGCGCTGATTATCCAGCATCGGCCCAAAGTGTTTTTCACCAACACCCGCTTGCACTGCCCGACTGGCACCAGCCTGTCGCTGGCGGTGGCACACCGGGTACTGCAACTGGCTGAAAAGTACGACTTCCTGATTGTCGAAAATGACATTTACGCCGACCTCGACACCACCGGCCAGCAAGCGCTGGCGGGCATGGATCAGCTGTCGCGGGTGATCTATATCGGCAGCTTTTCGAAAACCATTGCCCCGGCATTGCGGGTCGGGTTTGTAGCGGCGCACCAGGAACTGATCGACGAGTTGGTGCCGCTCAAGCTGGTCAGCGGCCTCACCACCTCGGAGCTGACCGAAGAACTGGCCCTGACGGTATTGCTTCAGGGCCGCCACCGCAAACACGTCAAACAGTTACAGAGCAATCTCGCCGACGCCCACGAAACCGTCGCGCGGTTACTGGAAGGCGTGGGGATGGAGCTGTTCGTCAAACCCCATGCCGGGATGTTTCTGTGGGCCCGTCATCCCTTGATCGAAGACTCCACCGCGCTGGCAACCAAAGCCCGCGACGAAAAAATCCTGTTGGCCCCCGGTCAGTTATTCATGCCCAACGCGCAGATCGTTCCGTGGATGCGATTCAATGTGGCGCATTCCCTGGACGAGCGCATTTACCGGCTGTTGGAGCGGGAGATAGAGCGCCTCTAAGATCAAAAGATTGCTCCTGCACGCAAAACCTGTAGCCGCTGACGAGGCACGAGGCTGCGATCGGGCGCGCAGCGGCCGTAAACCCTCTCAACAGCAAGATCAAAAGATCGCGAGGCAAGCTCGCTCTTATCAAACATAAAATAACCCATTGTTTTTATTCAAAAAAACTACCCAGCTTTTTCAAGCCTCCATCCCAGCT
>NZ_JBEOPQ010000069.1:0-25760 GCF_040310285.1 Pseudomonas sp. HY2-MNA-CIBAN-0224
AGCTTGCCTCGCGATCTTTTTTAAAGATCAAAAGATCGCGAGGCAAGCTCGCTCCTACACGGTGTGTGTTTATTTCAAAGAACGTGAGCTGTTTTCAAATCTGGCGTGACAGAGAAGGTAAGCCACTTCGATTTATCCCTTCTTCTCAGGACTTTTTCATGCCCGCTCAGCCGTTCCGTCTTACGTCCCTGGCCAGTGTGTTACTGGGTGCCAGCCTCAGCTTCAACGCCGTTGCCGAGCCTGACGCCAAGCACTATCACATCGCGCCCTCCTCCCTGGAAAACGCGCTGAATCAGTTTGGACGTGAAGCCGGGGTGCTGATTTCGTTCAGTTCGGCCGCCGCCAGTGGCCTGCAAAGCCACGGTCTTGAAGGTAACTTCAACCCGGAGCAAGGCTTGCAAACGTTACTCGAAGGCACTGGCCTGCAAGCCCGTTCTGAAGGCGAAGGGGCCTTTAGCCTGCAACCGGCACCCGCTGCTAACGCCCCGCAGAGTATCGAACTGGGCGCCTCCAGCGTGGTCGGTGACTGGCTGGGCGATGCCGAGCAAATCAATGTGTTCGAGCATCCGGGCGCCCGTGACGTGATCCGCCGCGAAGAGTTCGAACGCCAGGGTGCCACGTCTGCCCGCGAGGTGCTCAACCGCATTCCCGGCGTCAACGCCCCGGAAAACAACGGCACCGGCAGCCATGACATGGCCCTCAACTTCGGCATACGCGGCCTCAACCCGCGTCTGGCTACGCGTTCGACGGTGTTAATGGACGGCATTCCGGTGCCGTTTGCGCCGTACGGTCAGCCTCAGTTGTCTTTTGCCCCGGTAAGCATGGGCAACATGGATGCAGTGGATGTGGTGCGCGGCGGCGGTGCCGTGCGTTATGGCCCACAAAACGTGGGCGGCATCGTCAACTTTGTGACCCGCGCGATTCCCGTCGAGCCGACGGTCAAAGTGGGCGTTCAGACCGAAACCAGCCCGTCGTCCACCCAGGACGGCTTCAAGAAAACCGCCAACCTGCTGGCAGGCGGCACGGCCGACAATGGCCTGGGCGGCGCCGTGCTCTACTCCGGAACCCGTGGCAGCGACTGGCGCGAACACAGCGACACGCGCATCGATGACCTGATTCTCAAGGGCAACTACCAGCTCGACGAAGCCAACAGTTTCAACGCCATGGCCCAGTACTACGACGGCGAGGCGCAAATGCCGGGCGGCCTGAGCACCGCGGCTTACAAGGCTGATCCGTATCAATCGACCCGACCGAACGACAAGTTCTGGGGCCGCCGTACGCTGGTCAATTTTGGTTATCGCTACCAGGAAGACCGCCGCGAGTTCACGGTGAACAGCTTCTTCACCAAAACCCTGCGCAGCGGGTATCTGGATCAAGGCACCTTCCTCTCGCTGTCACCCCGCGAGTACTGGGTGCGCGGGATTGAAACGCGCCTGGCCCAAGGCTTTGACCTGGGCAGCAGCGTGCACGAAGTGGGCGTGGGCTATCGCTACATCAACGAAGCCGGGCACGAGTTGCGCTACCGCACGCCTATCGCTGACAACCAACTACCGACCACCAGCAGCCGCAACGACCGCGACACCCGCGGCGCCACCGAAGCGCACGCCTTTTTCATCGACGACAAAATCGATATCGGCAAGTGGACATTCACGCCCGGCATTCGCTACGAAATGATCGAACAGCAGCAAACCAATCTGCTGACCCACGTGAAATATAAAGGCGATTACAACACGCCGCTGCCTGCACTCAACGTGATGTACCACGTCAACGACAGCTGGAATATTTACGCCAACACCGAAGGCTCATTCGGCAGTGTGCAGTACAGCCAGATGCCGAACCGGGTCACTGGCGGCGAAGTAAAACCTGAAAAAGCCCGCACTTGGGAACTGGGCACACGCTACGACAATGGCAACCTGCGCGCGGAGATCGGCGCATTTTTGATCAACTTCAACAATCAATACGACAGCAACCAGACCACCGACACCGTGATCGCCCGGGGTAAAACCCGCCATCAAGGCATCGAAGCCAGCGTCAACTATGCGCTCGAAGGCTTGAGCCCTGAATTGGCCGGTTTCGACGTGTATGCCACCTATGCCTATGTTGACGCGACCATCCGCGAAGATGGGCCAAACAAAGGCAATCGTGTGCCGTTCTCCTCGAAAAACAAAGGCAGCGTTGGCGTTGCTTACACCCAAGGCCCGTGGAAGGCCAATCTGGACAGCACCTTCCAGAGCAACCAGTTCGCTGACAACGCCAACACCCGCACCGAAAGCGCTGACGGCAGCACCGGCCTGATCCCCGGCTACATGCTGTTCAACACCCGCGTCGGCTACGATTTCGGCCATCAATTATCTGACTTGAACGTGGCTGTCGGCGTTAAAAATATTTTCAACCACGAGTACTACACACGCTCGTTTGACGACAACAACAAGGGCAAATACGTGGGCGAACCTCGCACCGTGTACGTCCAGACCTCTGTTGCATTTTGATATAAATCGGCCATGGCCCGCCCACGCGGGCCTTTGTCCCTGTCAAAGACTGACGCGGATCAGGGCCAATGATTGTTCCTGAAAAAAGTGCTTGAAATATTTGCTCATCGGCTCAAACACTGTAGGCGAGCGCTGACGATGAACCTTTGAGTCGCGAGGCCGTCACAACTCACACGAGCACGCTAGATAAGGGAAGCATTATGCAAACTGAAGTCTTTTCCGATAAAAACATCGCTGTTGACGCACGCACCCAGAATTGGGTGACAGCTACAGTTGAAGTTACGCTCGAGCGTTACCTGTTAGACCTGACTCGAGTCATCGTGCATGTCACCGATGAGAATGGCGGCAAGTCCGGTCCAAAAGACAAACGCTGCAAAATGGAGGCTCGTCCAAAAGGTCACCAACCGATTCTGGTATCCCACGACGCTAATGAACTGACACTCGCCGTTGAAGGCGCTGCGACCAAACTGCAGCACGCTCTGGAGCATTTGTTCGGCAAGCTGCGTGGTAAACACACCGCAAAACTGCCCGTTGAGGGGTTCGGAGAGAAAGAGCACAAAACCAGTGCTGACGTTTTGCTCGAAGAAGAATTCCTGGAAAAAGAACAGGCTGCACTCAACAGTTGATTCAGCGCCAAGCGCACTAAAAAAGGGCGGGCTTACTTCGGTAAGCCCGCCCTTTTTAGTGGTGCAAAAAAGCCAGATTACAACTCGCCCTTCTCCACCTCCGGGTGCTCGCCAGAACCGGCGCCGGTCTTGCGATGGGGGTTTTCGATCTTCACTGAGGGGAACTGCGAAGACGCATAGCGCACCACCAGAATCGCAAACGCCAGCAGCAGAATCGCCCCGGTCAGGTACACCACGCCCATGTCCGGCGGGTTGTGATGCGAGACGTTGGAAATCAGCAAGCGGGTCAGCGCCGTGATAGCCACGTAAATCAGGAAACGCACGGGCATGTGGTTGGTCTTGAAATAAATCCCGACCATCGCCCCCAGTTCCAGGTAGATAAACAGCAGCAGAATGTCGTCGATGGTGATGTTGCCCTTCTCCACCATCTGCAGAAATTCCATCACCGCCGCCCAGGCAGTGACAGCACCAATGGCGAACAAGGCCAGGTAGTGGAAGGTTTCAACGAACAAATTGCCCATCGATTCGGCCAGCTCATGGACCCGGCGACGTAGCTTCTCAGCTTTGTTTACTCTCACGATGCAGCTCCTTGAGTCGATTAAAACGGATCATCCGCGATGAACGTGACGCTTTCTGCATGCAGAAAAAAGGCCAGTCACCGCCAGTGAGATGATGGCCAGCCGCGATTAGACACGTCCCCCGCCATTTGCAGCTAGAGTCAAAAAGTCGCTATTCAAAGAGCGGTGATTGGCTTATGCTTTTGGCTGTATAAAAACACAGTATTCGTAAGACAACTTATCGTGAAGGCATATGAGGTGGTAAATGGCCGTCGAAGTGGTATACCGCAGCAGCCGAGATCTGGAGCGTTTGTTCATGGATAAAGCCGAAGCTGACCGTCATGACAAAATGCTCGAGCTGGCCGAGCTGCTGGCTGAAGTGTTGCAAAAAGCTGTGCCGTCGCTGAGCGAGCAGCAAGTTGAAGAAGCCGGCATCTACATGGCGAAGAACCGCGATGTGTTCGCCAAAGCCTTCAAGAGCCAACCCGACGCGCTGTCCGAGCTGCTGATCGAGAGCGAGTAATCTGTCGCGCCCTCGCTTGACTCTCCCCTTTGGGGCAACGTTTACCTTGAAAGGCCTTCTTTCAGGTGAGTGTAGCGATGAGCAAGCGTGTACTGATCATTCTGGGGCATCCCTCGACCGACAGTTTCTGTGGCGCGATAGCAAATAATTATTTCGAGGCAGCAACGCACGCTGGTCACGAGGTGCGCATAGTGCAACTGGGTGCTCTGAACTTTGACCCGGTGCTGCACGAAGGTTACAACCAGATCCAGACACTGGAACAAGACCTGCTAGATGCCCAGGCAGACATCATGTGGGCCGAACACCTGGTGTTTGTGTTTCCACTGTGGTGGGGCGGCGTTCCGGCTTTGCTCAAAGGCTTTATCGACCGCACCTTCCTGCCAGGCTTTGCCTTCAAGTACCGCCAGGGCAAAGTCTTCCCTGACAAATTGCTCATAGGCCGCACCGCCCACCTGCTGGTCGCCATGGACACTACACCGTGGTATTACAAATGGGTTTACTGGATGCCGGGGCTTCATCAAATGCGCAAGCACACTTTGGCGTTTTGCGGCATAAAACCGCTGACCACCTTGATGTTCGGCCCAGTGTTAACCTCGACCACAACTCAACGGCAAAGGTGGCTGCAACAGGCCATGGCGCTAGCCCGTCACTAAGTGCTTCATCGGCCGACTGCCTCTTTTAAGGACCTTTCATGTACATCGGCAAAGCGGCCCAATTGTCAGGCACGACCATAAAAAGCATTCGTCACTACGAAGCCATCGGCTTGTTGCCCTCCCCTCAACGTCAGGGCAAATACCGCATCTACTCCCAACACAGTGTTGAGTGGCTGAAGCTCATCAAGTGTGCACAGCAGTTGGGTTTCAAGCTTAAGGAAATGCTCGCGATTGTCGAGAACCACCCAGGGCAACCCTTGCCGTGGGAGGTGGTCAGCAACGCCATCGAGGTAAAGAAAAATGCTGTGGCGAGGCAGATCGAAGCATTGCAACAGGTGCAGGCACAGTTGGTTGAATTTGAAACCCGTTTCAAGGATGCCTCACAACCTGTTAATCCGGGCTGCGATCCTTAACCTGCAGAAAACCGGCCCGCTTTTAGTCCTGCCCATACAGCAGCTTCTGCGCCAGTTCGTCCGAAACCCGGGCCGGTGAACGTTTTTCGGCCTGGGCGTGAGCGTAGATACCGGTCAGACGTTTGCTGATTTGCAGCAAATGCTGATTGATGGTTTCTGGCTGCGCTCCTTGGTGAGTCAACGCCATGTAGATCAGCCCGCCCGAATTGATGACGTAATCAGGCGCATACAAAATGCCTCGACGCTCCAACTGGTCGGCCACTTGCAAGTTGGTCAACTGATTGTTGGCGCATCCGGCCACAGCAGAGCAGCGCAATTGGGCGACGCTGTGCCAGTTCAACACGCCACCCAACCCGCACGGCGCCAGAATGTCACACGGCGTGCTGAGCAAGGCTTCGCAGGCCACCGGGTGGGCGCCCAACTGCTCCATGGCCAAGCGCACTTTGCCGGGGTCGGTGTCGCACACCAGCAACTCGGCGCCAGCGGCATGCAGTTGCTCGGCCAGGGCGTAGCCAACTTTGCCCAAGCCTTGAATAGCCACGCGCAGGCCTTCGAGGTTGTCACTGCCCAGCCGCGATGAGGCGGTGCTGCGGATGCCGGCAAACACGCCCATGGCCGTGTGCGCCGAAGGATCACCGGCGGCGGTGGTGCTGGTAACGTGGCGGGTGTATTGGGCGATGCAGTCCATATCGGCAGTGGAGGTGCCGCTGTCGATGGCGGTGATGTAGCGGCCGTCGAGTTGCTCCACGCAGCGACCAAATGCTTCAAACAGCGCTGAACGGCTTTCAACATGAGGCGCGCGCATGATGACCGCTTTTGCCCCACCCACTGCCAGCCCGGCCAGCGCTGCTTTATAGCTCATGTCCTGGGCCAGACGGACCGCATCGCTGACGGCACTTTCGTCGTTGGGGTACGCCAGGTAACGGCACCCACCCAACGCTGGCCCCAAGCGACTGCTGTGAATGGCAATCACGGCTTTAAGCCCTGTAACGGGATCAATACTGAGGTGCAGCGACTCGACATGAGCGCTTTGCATGAGAGCAAACATTAACCAGCCCTCGATCGGTGACAGGTAAACGCCAGTATAGGCCGTCGCAAAAAAGGCGTTGAAGTGAGCGGGAATAAGGTTCGAGGATTTGCGGTGGTTGCAGGTATATGGAGAACGCCAGATCTGCCGACGGCTGCGATGGTTTGATTTTCAAGATCAAAAGATCGCAGCCTTCGGCGGCTCCTACAAGGTTTAGCGTCCGTTAGATCGGCGTATCCGGTTGCCGTGCCGGGTGCGCCTGGATAAAGGCCGGGTGCTGTTCGGCCAATGTCGCCACCCTCGCAATACGCGGATAAGCCTCCAGCGACACGTTGAACCGTTGTGCCGCGTACACCTGCGGGATCAGGTACACGTCTGCCAGGCCCGGCTCCGGGCCAAAGCAATAGCCGCTGTCACCGACCATGTGTTCGATGGCCGCCAAACCCTGGCTGATCCAATGCTCGATCCACTGGTTCACCTGTTCTTCGTTCTGCCCCTGTTGGCGCAGTTGGTTGAGCACGCTGACGTTGTGCAACGGGTGGATATCGCAGGCCACCAAGACCGCAACGGCACGTTCGTGAGCGCGGGTGATCAGGTCTTCTGACAGTAATGGCCGCACCGGGTAGCGCTCTTCGAGGTATTCGATGATCGCCGGTGACTGGATCAATACGCTGCCGTCATCGGTGCGCAAGGCCGGTACGCGGCCCTGCGGGTTGATCGCCTGGTAAATAGGCTGGCGCTGCTCGCCCTTGAGCAGGTTGATCGGAACGGCCTGGTAATCCAGGCCTTTAAGTGCCAAAGCGATGCGCACCCGGTACGACGAGGTCGAACGGTAGTAAGTAAAGAGTTCCATGGCTCGCTCCTCAGCGTGCAGCGACAACCTTGCCGCGGCATTCGCCGAAACCGATTGAGGCAAAACCTTCACGCTTGCAACGGGCGCGGAAGATGATTTCGTCGCCATCTTCAAGGAATTTGCGCACTTCACCCGACGCCAATTCCACCGGATGCTTACCGCCTTCGGTGATTTCCAGCAGGCTGCCCAGTTGTGATTGGTCAGGGCCCGACAAGGTGCCCGAACCGAACAAGTCACCCGACTGCAATTGGCAACCGTTGACGCTGTGGTGAGCCACCAACTGCGCGGCGGTCCAGTACATATTCAGGCTGTTGCTCAAGCCCAAACGCTGCGCAGGCAGGTTTTGCTCGCGCATTGATGCGGTCAACAGCAGCACTTCCAGTTCGATGTCCAATGCACCGTGGGCCTGATCGTGGGCATCCAGCAGATACGGCAGCGGCTGCGGATCACCTTGCGAGCGCGCAGGTTGTGCACGGCGGAACGGTTCCAGGGCTTCGGCGGTCACCACCCACGGCGAAATGCTGGTGATAAAGCTTTTGGACAGGAACGGCCCCAGCGGCTGGTATTCCCACGCCTGAATGTCACGCGCCGACCAGTCGTTGAGCAGGCAGAAACCGGCAATGTGTTCACTCGCCTCGCCGATCGCGATGGCATCGCCCATGTCGTTGCCCTGGCCGATCCAGATGCCCAACTCCAGCTCATAGTCCAGACGGGCGCAGGGGCCAAACACCGGTTCGGTCTGCCCGGCGGGCAAGGTTTGGCCTTTAGGACGGCGCACGTCGACGCCCGACGGGCGAATGGTCGAGGCACGGCCGTGGTAGCCGATTGGTACGTACTTGTAGTTGGGCAGTAACGGATTGTCGGGGCGAAACAGTTTGCCGACGTTTTTCGCGTGCTCGATACCCACATAGAAGTCGGTGTAATCACCGATTTTGGCGGGCAGGTGCAGTTCGCAATCAGCCGCCAGCGGCAGCAGTTTGGCGCCCTGGGCTTCGATCTTGCCACGCAGGGTGCTGCCTTCGCTGAGCAGTTCCAGCAAGCGTTCACGCAAGGCCACGCGAGCGCTTTTGCCCAAGGCAAAGTAGGCGTTCAAGGCGCCACCCAACGAGGCTTCTACGGCGACTTTGGCAGGCCCTTCGAACAAACCGGCAGCCAATGCGGCTTCCAGGTCAAAGATGTGCTCGCCAATCGCCACGCCGCTGCGCGGGGCTGAACCCTGAATGCTGAACACACCCAGCGGCAGGTTTTGTAACGGGAAATCGCTGTGACTATTGGCGGAGGCGATCCAGCTACGGGTTAAGGTGGACTGGGTCATGGTTATCTCCGGTTCGGGGTAAAGGTCGAGGGCAACGAAGCCCAGCAAGCGTCGTAATGAGGTTGCAACTGCGGGCACTCGAGGGCGAATTGGCTCGGACGCAGCACCTGGCTGGTCTCAAACATAAAGGCCATGGTGTTGTCGATTTTGCTCGGTTGCAGATCGGCCGCAATGGCTTTGCTGCAGGTCTCGGCATCCGGGCCGTGGGCGCTCATGCAACTGTGCAGCGAAGCACCGCCGGGCAAGAAGCCTTCGGCCTTGGCGTCATAGCTGCCCTGGATCAGGCCCATGAACTCGTTCATCAAGTTGCGGTGGAACCACGGCGGCCGGAAGGTGTTCTCTGCCACCATCCAGCGCGGCGGGAAGATCACGAAGTCGAGGTTGGCCAGACCCGGCACGCTGGTCGGCGAGGTCAGCACGGTGAAGATCGACGGATCGGGATGATCAAAGCTGACGGTGCCGATGGTGTTGAAACGGCGCAGGTCATATTTGTACGGCACATTGTTGCCGTGCCACGCGACCACGTTTAGCGGTGAGTGATCCAGCTCGCAGCCCCACAGTTCACCGAGAAACTTTTGCACCAGGGTGACCGGCTGCTGCGAGTCTTCGTAGTACGCGGTCGGGCTCAGGAAGTCACGCGGATTGGCCAGGCCATTGCTGCCAATCGGCCCCAGATCGGGCAGGCGCAGCGGCGCGCCGTGGTTTTCTGCGATGTAGCCGCGGGCTTGTGCGTCGAGCAGTTCAACGCGGAACTTGAGCCCTCGCGGGATCACGGCAATTTCCAGAGGCTCCAGGTCCAGACGCCCCAACTCAGTGGCAATGCGCAAACGGCCCTGCTCCGGCACCAGCAGCAACTCGCCATCAGCATTGAAAAACACACGCTGCATCGAGGTGTTGGCGCGGTAGCTGTAGATGCTGATCCCGGCAGGTTTGTCCGGGCCAGCGTTGGCGACCATGCCGACCAGACCGTCGATAAAATCGGTGGGCTCGGCAGGAATCGGCAGCGGGTTCCAGCGCAGGCGGTTAGGCGTCACCGGCCCCAACGGGCCACCGGCCAATTGGCGCTCAAGCTTGGTAAAGGCCGGGTGATTGGCGGACGGCTTGATCCGGTACATCCAGGTGCGCCGCGACTCGCTGCGAGTCATGGTGAATGCCGTGCCGGACAACAATTCGGCGTACAGGCCATAGGGGACTTTTTGCGGAGAGTTCTGCCCGACGGGCAACGCGCCCGGCAATGCTTCACTGCTGAATTCGTTGCCAAACCCGGATTGATACGCGAGGTCAGACAAAGACGAGTCGAGGTTCATGGAGCCTCCAGAGTGGAGAAAACAGTGGACTCACTCAGCACTGAAACCGTGCGTGTGTCACTGCGTTATTTTTATCGTAATCGAATTACGCATAACGTAATTTGATTGGTAGTAAGCGTCAAGCTATAAAGACGCCCATTCATCCCGAGACCCGCGCCCCCATGCAAAAGCCTTCAAGCACCGCTGACAGCACCGGCAAACAGAAAGTGCGCTCTGCTGAAGTCGGCACCGACATCCTCAAGGCCTTGGCCGAGCTGTCGCCATCGACCTCGTTATCGCGTCTGGCCGAGCACGTGCAGATGCCTGCTAGCAAGGTCCATCGTTACTTGCAGGCGCTGATTGCCAGCGGGTTTGCCGAGCAAAATACCGCCACTAACCATTACGCCCTGGGCCGCGAAGCATTGCGCGTGGGGCTGGCCGCGCTCAACAGCATGGACGTGCTCAAAGTCGCCGCCCTGCCGATGGCTGAGCTGCGTGATGACTTGAACGAAACCTGCTTTTTGGCCGTGTGGGGCAATCAGGGCGCGACCGTGGTGCACATCGAAGCCGCCGTTCGTGCGGTCACGGTGGTGACCAAGCTGGGCTCGGTGCTGCCGCTGCTCAGTTCATCCACAGGGCTGGTGTTCAACGCCTTTTTGCCTGACCGCGAAACCGCCGAATTGCGCGCGCTGGAACTTGCCACCGACCATCTGCACCCGCTGCAACCTGCCCAGGCCTATACCGCAATCAGCGAGCAGATCCGCACCCGTGGTCTGCATTTTGTGCACGGCCTATTGATGCCTGGCGTCGATGCGCTGTCGGCGCCGGTGTTTGAAGCGACCGGCAAAGTAGCGGGCGTGCTGACGGTAGTTGGCCCCACCTCACTGTTCCATGCCGATGAACATGGCCCGGCCGCGCAGCGCTTGCTGGCGGCGGCCCACGCCATCAGTTGGCGCATGGGCTACCAGCCCGGTTGATCCCCGAGCACTGAGGCCAATCAGATGCAGGCCTGCAAACTGTTGCCTAATTTGTAACAGAGCTTGTCGTAAACCGGCCTTACTCTCAGGCCGGCGAGCCCTTATTCTTGTCGCACTTACCGGGCACACCCGCCCGCCAGAGCATTGAGTCACAGCGATTCTGCTCACTCTGTTTACCCTGACGTTGATTTGCTGCTCCTTGATGAACGTCTTCTTTGGCCGCTGTTTTACAGCGGCCTTTTTTATGCCCGAGATTTAAGCCCTGATGCGGGCTTTAAATCATCAGCATCAACAAGGGCGCGGCCAGCAGGTTCAGGATCCCGGTGAGGACCATGACCAAACCGGCCACCGAGCCTTCTTCGCTGCCCACTTCACGGGCACGGCTAACGCCCGCACCGTGAGCACCGACCGCAAACAGTGCGCCGCGCGCCAGGCTGCTGCGCAACGGTAACCATTTGAGCAGGATGCCGCCCATCATGGCGCCAAACACGCCCGTGAACATCACGAACACGGCGGTGAGTTCCGGCACGCCGCCCAGGCTTTGCGCAACGGGCATGGCGAACGGCGTGGTAATGGAGCGCGGCACCAGCGACAAGGTCAGTGATGTGTCGAGTGCCAGCACTTTGGCCAGCCAGTACGAGCTGCCAATCGAGGCGACACTGCCCGCCATCATGCCGAGCAACAACGCCAGCCAATGCCGCGCCAGCAGCTTGCGCTGCTGCCAAATCGGTACGGCGAACGCGACGGTCACCGGGCCGAGCACCAGCATCAGCCAATGGGTATCACGGGAATATTCGGCGTAGGCGGTGTGCAGCGGCGCGGCCACGGCCAGCAACAGGGCAGGCACCAGAATCAGCGGCGACAACAGGTAGCGCCCGGTGCGCCGGTACAACCAGCGGCTCAGGCCGTAAGTCCCCAGCGTGAGCACCAGCCAGAACATCGGCATCAGTTCAGCTTTCATGGCGCAGCTTCCAGCGGCAAACGGCTTCAACGGTAAAGGCCGTGACGATCATCACCAACAGGGTACTCACGCCAATCACCAACAAAATGCGCCAGCCCTCGTCACGCACCAAAGCGCCGTGATCGAGCAGGCTCATCAAGGCGGGAATAAAGAACAACAGCATTTCGGCCATCAGCACACCGGCGCCCAACTGCAAGGTGGCAGGCTTGACCCAGCCCAGGGCGAAGGCCAGCAGCAACAGGATCATGCCCATCACCCCGCCGGGGATCGGCACCTGCAACCACGCGGCGATCTGGCAGCCAACGAAATAGATGGCCAGCAATACGGCGATTTCACTGATCAGCCGACCCATGCGTTTTACATCGAAGCGTTTCATAGTGGTTCCAGTGCAGACAGGCGTTCAGTTTAAAGATGCACCTTCCATACCTAAAACGAATTGTTAGACTGGCCTGCATTCCAATCTGGAATCACATCATGGAATTCAAACAACTGCGTACCTTCGTTGAGGTGGTACGCCACGGCGGCTTTACCCAGGCCGCCCAGCACCTGCACATCAGCCAATCGGCGGTGAGCAAACAAGTTGCGCAACTGGAGCACAGCCTCAGCACGACGCTGTTTGACCGGTTCGGCTCGCACGTGCGCCTCACGGCAGCCGGACAGGTGGTGCTGCAACGCGCCGAAGGCATGCTGCGGTTGCACAAAGAGTTATTGAGTGAGCTTGATGACTTGAGCCATCTGGAACGCGGCGAGTTGAAACTGGGTTTGCCGCTGCTAGGCGGTAATGCGCTGTTTGCCAACCTGTTTGCCGAGTACCGGCGTCGCTACCCGAATATTCAGGTGCAACTGCTCGAAGGCGGCAGTTTGAATATTGAACAGGCGGTGTTGAGCGGCGAACTGGAGTTGGGCGGCAGCCTGACGCCCAAGAACAATCAGGCGTTTTCCTGGCAGCCCTTTTGCGACGAGCCGCTGGACGCCTTGCTGCCGGCCAATCATCCGCTGGCAGAAGGCGGCAGCGTGCGCCTGGAGCAACTGGCCGAGACACCGTTTTTGCTCTATCAACGCAGTTTTGTGCTTAACGATCGCGTGGTCCAGGCCTGTCAACAAATGGGCTTTACCCCCAAGGAAGGCGGGCGCAGCGGCCAGTCGGACTTTTTGGTGGCGCTGGTGGCAGCCGGCCAGGGCGTGGTCTTGTTGCCCAGCGTGGTCGCGCGCGAACTGGTGCGCCCCGACGTCATACGTTTAAAGCTGATTGCTCCCGACACCCTGCGCTGGGACATCGCCTTTATCTGGCGCGAAGGCGCGTACTTGTCACGCGCAGCTCAAGCCTGGCTGGAGCTGCTGCGTGAGCGGTCGATTACTGGGTCAGTGCTTTGATGAAGTCTTCAACCCACGGCTCGGAGTCGCCTTCAGGGTTAACGGTTTCGCTGGCATCCAGGCGCAGCATCGACTGGACTTCACGCAGGCCCAGCTCGGCAAACAGTTCAGTGAGCAGTTGGCCACCGCCGCAGTAGGTATCGCCATAGCTGGAGTCGCCCAGCGCGATCACGGCACCCGGCAGACCGCGCCAGGCGGCGGGCAGCAGGTCACGGATCTCGCTGTACAACGGGATCAGGTTATCAGGCAGCTCGCCCATGCCGGTGGTCGAGGTCACCGCCAAAAAAGCGTCCGGAGCAAAGGCCTGAATTTCGGCCAGCGTGGCGCGCGGGTTAAACAGCACCTCAAAACCGGCATCGGTCAGCAGTTGTTTGGCGTTGCGGGCGACTTCTTCTGCGGTGCCGTACACCGAGCCTGAAAGGATGGCGACTTTCATCAATCTGATCCTGTAACTGACTAAAAGGCAGGGATACTAACAGGTGACGCCATGCTTTCGGTGATAGCACGTAGACAGCTTGTCGCGATGTCCTAAAATGGCTCGAACTTATCTGACTTTTGGAGTGCTGCACCATGATCAACGCCCGTTTACTGCAGCGCATGGTGGACGCGTCCCAGGACGGTATTGTGGTGGCCGAGCAGGAAGGTGAAGACAACATCCTTATCTACGTCAATAAAGCGTTTGAGGCACTGACGGGCTACAGCAGCGACGACATCCTGTATCAGGACTGCCGCTTTTTACAGTCAGGCGACCGCGACCAGATTGGTTTGCACTTGATCCGCGAGGCCATCGCCAGCGGAGAGCCGACACGTCAGGTGCTGCGTAATTACCGCAAGGACGGTTCGTACTTCTGGAACGAACTGTCGATCACGCCAGTGTTCAACGACGCTGATCAGCTGACCTATTTTATTGGGGTGCAAAAGGATGTCACCCAACAGGTAAAGGCCCAGCAAAAAGCCGCTCAACTGGAGATCGAGTTGGCGGCAGTAAAAGCTGAACTGGAGGCGCTCAAAGCGGCCAACGGTGTTAGCGCGCCGCCGCTTGCTTAAGCTCAGCGTCCAGGCGCTGGTTCATCAAAGCGGTCTCGCTGCCCAGACAGGCAATCGATGAGCCAGCCAGCGCGTCTTGTGCCACATTGGCGGCCTCACCGGCCAGCGCCACTGAACAGTCCAGCGATTGCGCAAGGCGTACCAAGCGGCGCTGATGGGCCGCGCCCACTACCTGCCGGGCGAACAGCACCACCGCACGAGGCTGAACCTGCTCACAAATCAGCGACAGCTCATCCAGCGGCTGACCAACGGCTAATACTCTGATCAGCCGGTCATTGCGACTCAACAGCAAACCGGCCACCAGCAGTTCCAGCTCAGTGCACAACTCGGGCAGCCCCACCAGCAACACGCAATCGTGGGCGTCCATGGGTTGCAGGTGCAGGCGCTGCTGAACGCGGCCGCGCAAAAAGCGATCCAGCAGCAACCATTCGCTGGTGCGGCCAAACTCATCTTGCGCCTTGAGCAGTTGCTCCCAGAGCGGCATCAAGATGCTTTTGAACACGACTTCCAGCGGGTAACTGGAGAAAATCTGTCCGTACAGACGATCCAGTTCAGCTTCGTTAAAGGCGCTGAGCGCAGCTTGAACACGCGCTTGCCACTGTTCGTATTCGTCAGCCAAAGCCTCTTTCGGCACGCTGACAGAGGCGGTCGGTCGTGCCAGCAATTCGGCCACTTTGCTGACCGCAACGCCGCGCTCAAGCCAGCCCATGACCTGACGCACTGCCTCAATATCGCTCATTGTGTACAAGCGATGCCCTGTTTCGGTGCGTGTCGGCTGGATCAAACCATAGCGCCGCTCCCAGGCACGCAAGGTCACCGGGTTAATGCCGGTGAGCCGGGCGACTTCTCTGATCGGGTACAGGCCCGGCAGTTCTGGCTGACCTGCCGCGAGCGCAACGGGCTCAAGTTCAGTGATCACGGGCATGGTTAAGGCCTGTTACAAGAGTGAATTGAGGGATTCTACGCTTCATCTCCCTCGCTGTGGCGATCCCGTTGACTGCATTCGGGAACAATCCTTGCTTGTTTTTCCAGACACAGCCCACCACCCCGGCGCTGTGTTTTGTGATTGCCCTACCCGGGCAGCATCAGCCTCATGGAGATACACAATGTCTACCTCCCCTGTCACATTGATGGTCGCGCGCCGTGTCGCGAAAGGCCGTTACCAGGAACTGATCGCCTGGCTGCACGAAGGCGAACAGTTAGCCACCGACTTTCCCGGTTACTTGGGTTCAGGCGTGCTGGCTCCGCCCCCGGGCGACGATGAATTCCAGATCATTTTCCGCTTTGCCGACGAAGCCACCCTGCACGCGTGGGAACACTCGGTGTCGCGCAAAGCCTGGTTGCAGCGCGGCAGCCACCTGTTTGCCAACCCTTCAGAGCATCGCGTCAGCGGCATCGACGGCTGGTTTGGCGCCGCCGGGCAGCGCCCACCGCGCTGGAAACAGGCCGTGGCCATCTGGCTGGCGTTCTTTCCGGTGTCGTTGTTGTTCAACTTTGCGCTGGGCCCATTGCTGAGCGAGTTGAGTGTGTTGCCACGGGTATTTGTCAGCACCTTGGCCCTGACGCCACTGATGGTTTATCTGTTTATTCCGCTTTCGACCCATTTACTCGCAGGCTGGCTGCACAGCACGTCCAACAAGCCCTTGCGCACAAACTCCCTCGCGCAACGCAGTTAACCGATCGCCCCGGGCTTGGCAGTCAGGTCGCGGACGCTGGTATAGTTTTGCCATTGCGCCGCGACTGTTTCCGGCTATTTCGCATCGAGCCCGTCATGCCCACGTCTTCTGCCCCGATCCTGATCACTGGTGCTGGCCAGCGCATTGGTTTGCACTGTGCCCGGCAACTGCTGGCTGACGGTTATCCCGTCATCATCAGCTATCGCAGCGAAAAGCCCGGCGTTCAGGCGTTGCGCGAGCTGGGGGCGACGACGTTGTATGCCGACTTTTCCAGTGAAGGCGGCATTCTCGACTTTATTGAGCGGCTTAAAGCTCACACCGACACGTTGCGGGCTATCGTCCATAACGCCTCGGCGTGGCTGGCAGAGACGCCTGGCACTGAAACCAGCGCCTTTACCCAGATGTTCAGCGTGCACATGCTCGCCCCGTATCTGATTAACCTGCATTGCAGCGAGTTGTTGTTGCGTTCAAGCCCGGCCGACATCGTGCATATCAGCGATGACGTGACCCGCAAAGGCAGTAGCAAGCACATTGCCTATTGCGCCACCAAAGCCGGACTCGACAGCCTCACGCTGTCATTCGCGGCTAAACTGGCGCCCCATATCAAAGTAAACGGCATCGCCCCGGCCTTGCTGATGTTCAACCCAGACGACGACGCGGCGTACCGCACCAACGCCCTGGCCAAGTCAGCCCTGGGCATTGAGCCCGGCGCCGGGGTGATTTATCAAAGCCTGCGCTACCTGCTGGATAACCCGTACGTGACCGGCACCACCTTGACCGTCAACGGCGGACGACACGTTAAGTAAGACGTCCGCGAGGAAGCATTTTCATGAGCACATCATTGCCTGAGCACTACCGCGAGATCCTGGTCGGCCTCGGTGAAAACCCTGAGCGCGAAGGCCTGCTCGACACCCCGAAACGCGCCGCCAAGGCCATGCAGTATCTGTGTCACGGCTATGGCCAGAGCGTTGAGGAAATCGTCAACGGCGCCCTGTTTGCCTCAGACAGCGATGAAATGGTGATCGTCGCAGACATCGAGCTTTACTCGTTGTGCGAGCACCACCTGCTGCCGTTTATTGGCAAGGCCCACGTGGCCTACATCCCGACCGGCAAAGTATTGGGCCTGTCGAAGGTTGCCCGCATCGTCGACATGTTTGCCCGTCGCCTGCAGATCCAGGAGAACCTCACCCGCGAAATCGCCGACGCCATTCAGACCATCACCCAGGCGGCGGGCGTTGCCGTGGTAATCGAAGCCAAGCACATGTGCATGATGATGCGCGGTGTAGAAAAACAGAATTCGACCATGAACACCTCGGTCATGCTCGGCGCGTTCCGCGAGTCGAGCAGCACCCGCATGGAGTTCCTGCAATTGATTGGACGGAGCAAGTCGTAATGCCACAACTTCAGCCAGGAACGGCCCGCATCCGTGTCAAAGACCTGCGTCTGCGCACCTTTATCGGGATTAATGAAGACGAGATCCTCAACAAGCAGGATGTCTTGATCAACCTCACCATCCTGTATGCCGCGCAAGAAGCGGTACGGGATAACGACATCGATCACGCCCTGAATTACCGGACCATCACCAAGGCGGTGATTCAGCACGTCGAAGAGAACCGCTTCGCCCTGCTTGAGCGCCTGACCCAGGAACTGCTCGACCTGGTGATGAGCAACACCGCTGTGCAGTACGCCGAAGTCGAGGTCGACAAGCCCCACGCCCTGCGCTTTGCTGAATCGGTGTCGATTACGCTGGCGGCATGCCGCTAAGCTACAGCCCACTGAACCCAGGTAAATCTTATGACGCCCCAAGAACAACTTGAACTTGAAGCTGCCGCCTTTCGCCGCCTTGTCGCGCATCTGGACAGCCGCAAAGACGTACAAAATATAGACCTGATGAACCTCTCGGGTTTTTGCCGTAACTGCCTGTCCAAGTGGTACAAGGCCGCGGCAGATGAACGTCAGATCGAGGTCAGCCTCGATGACGCCCGTGAAGTGGTCTACGGCATGCCGTACGCCGAATGGAAATCCCTTTACCAGAAAGAAGCCAGCGCCGAACAAGTAGCGGCGTTTGCCAAAGGAAAACACGAATGACTGATTTGAACACCCTGCGCGCCAGCCTCAACAGCGGCGAACACGTATTTGCCGACACGCTTGCGTTTGTCGCCGCGCAGTACGATTACCAGCCGCAGGCTTTCAACAACGGCGGCGTGGAGAACGCGGCCGGGCAAAATGAAGGCTCGTGCAAGACCTTGGGCCTGGCCCTGCTCGAAGGGTTCAGCGATGAAGAAGCGCTGCTGGCGTTCGGCGAGCATTACCGCTCAGTACTGGCGACGCCAGAAGGCACCGACCACGGCAACATCCGCGCGCTGATCAGCCACGGCCTGGCCGGGGTTACATTCCAGACCCAGCCGCTGACGCGCAAGGCTTAAGCACGTCATCCGGTGTAGGAGCGAGCTTGCTCGCGATCTTTTGATCTTTTAAAAAATCGCGAGCAAGCTCGCTCCTACAAGGGATTTGTGTTGCTCACAAAAAAACCGGCCGAAGCCGGTTTTTTCAGGCGCTACGGATTACTTGAACTCAGCGTTCTGCAGGCCGTCCAGGTAACGCTCGGTGTCCAGTGCTGCCATGCAGCCGGCACCGGCCGAGGTGATGGCTTGGCGGTAAACGTGGTCAGCCACGTCGCCTGCCGCAAACACGCCTTCGATGCTGGTCGCAGTGGCGTTGCCTTCACGGCCGCCCTTGACCACCATGTAGCCGTCTTTGAGTTCCAGCTGACCTTCGAACAGCGAGGTGTTCGGGGTGTGGCCGATGGCGATGAACACGCCGTCTACTTTGATTTCGTCAAAGCTGCCGTCGTTGTTTTTCAGGCGGGCACCGGTCACGCCCATGTTGTCACCCAGCACTTCGTCCAGGGTGGCGTTCAATTTGAACTCGATCTTGCCTTCAGCCACGCGGGCGTTCAGCTTGTCGATCAGGATTTTCTCGGCGCGGAAGGTTTCGCGGCGGTGAACCAGGGTCACTTTGCTCGCGATGTTTGCCAGGTACAGGGCTTCTTCAACTGCCGTGTTACCGCCACCCACGACTGCCACCGGCTTGTTGCGGTAGAAGAAACCGTCGCAGGTTGCACAGGCCGAAACGCCCTTGCCCATAAAGGCTTCTTCAGACGGCAGGCCCAGATAACGGGCGCTGGCGCCGGTGGCGATGATCAGCGCGTCGCAGGTGTAAGTGCCGCTGTCGCCGGTCAGGCTGAACGGTTTGTTTTTCAGATCAACGGCGTTGATGTGATCAAACACGATCTCGGTTTCAAAACGCTCGGCATGCTCACGCATGCGTTCCATCAGGACCGGGCCGGTCAGGCCGTGTACATCGCCGGGCCAGTTGTCGACTTCGGTAGTGGTGGTCAGTTGACCGCCCGCCTGCATGCCCGTGATCAGCAGTGGTTTGAGGTTAGCCCGGGCAGCGTAAACGGCGGCGCTGTAACCGGCAGGGCCAGAACCCAGAATAATCACACGCGAATGACGTACTTCAGACATGACTCACTCCTATGGCCGCCCGTGTCGAAATCGGGGCGGAACGCCGCTTTACCGGCTGGAATAAAAAGAAACCGCTCACCTGCTCAGGCCAGGTCTGTGACCCGCAGGTCCTGAAAAATGTAGGTGCAGCGTATATAGGCCGCTGAGAGTAAGGAAATACGCATTAACAATCCAGCTCATAGCAGTCCTCTATGTGCTCAAATTCATCATTGGACGTCTTTGTTACAGTTATTGTCGAATCCGCCTCCAGGCTTTCGCCCTGCGCGTAAAGCCGTTAAGGTCGGCCGATTTTCCACTGCCCGGAGCCCACTATGCCCGCCCCTGTTCTATCTGGCCCGCAGTACCTGCGTGAAGGCCTGAAGCTGGTCCTGAGCCCAGGCCTGCGTTTATTTGTGTTGTTGCCGCTGCTGATCAACCTGGTGCTGTTTGTCGGGCTGATTTACTTCGCCGGGCATCAGTTCAGCCTGTGGGTCGATACCTTGATGCCGACGCTGCCCAGTTGGCTGAGCTTTCTCAACTACGTGTTATGGCCGCTGTTTGTGGTGTTGCTCATTCTGATGGTGTTTTTCACCTTCACCATGTTCGCCAACATCATCGCCGCGCCTTTTAACGGGTTTCTCTCGGAGAAAGTCGAAGCCGTGGTGCGCGGGGTCGATAACTCGCCGCCGTTCAGTTGGGGCGAACTGATCGCCATGGTGCCCCGCACACTGGCCCGGGAAATGCGCAAGCTGGGCTACTTTCTGCCCCGCGCGATTGCCTTGCTGATTTTGTCGTTTGTGCCCGTGGTCAACCTGGTCGCCGCGCCGTTGTGGCTGATCTTCGGGGTCTGGATGATGGCCATCCAGTACATCGACTACCCGGCCGACAACCACAAACTGGGCTGGAACGAGATGCTCGCCTGGCTGCGCCAGAAACGCTGGCAGAGCCTGAGCTTTGGCGGGGTGGTGTATCTGGTGCTGCTGGTGCCCGTGGTCAACCTGCTGATGATGCCTGCCGCTGTGGCCGGGGCAACGCTGTTTTGGGTGCGTGAACGGGGCGAAGAAGCCCTGGCCGTGAAAAAGCCATGAAGGGATAAAAATCACGGCTCTCAGCGCTGCATTAAAAACGCTGAGAGCCGTACAGCACCTAAGCTGTCTCCACGCTGTCTACGCTTACGTCGCCATAAATTCATCATTTGGCTGACACGTAGCCGACACAGATCACGTTGAGACTGGTGCCATGACAACTGCCCTGCATATTTCCCTGATCACCGAAACGTTTCCACCAGAAATAAACGGCGTGGCCAACACCCTTGGGCGTTTGTTTGATGGCCTGCGCGCTCGCGATCACCATGTGGAGCTGGTGCGCCCTCGCCAGACCTGCGATGGCAATCAACGCAGTAACGATCAGGTAATGCTGTGCCGGGGCTGGTCTATCCCCGGTTATCCGGGACTGCAGTGGGGCATGGCCTCCACTCGTCGCTTGATGAAGCGCTGGCAAGTACAACGCCCGGACGTGGTGTACATCGCCACCGAAGGCCCGCTTGGGTTGTGTGCGCTGCGCGTGGCACGCCGACTGGGTATTGCAGTGGTCAGCGGCTTTCATACCAACTTCCAGCATTACTCCAGCATTTACGGCCTGGGGGTATTTACCCGGCTGCTGACCCAATATTTGCGCTGGTTCCATAACCGTTCGGCGTTGACCCTGGTGCCCAGCGCCAGCCAGCGGCTTGAACTGCAGCGTCGGCATTTTGATCGCCTGGAGTTACTGGAGCGCGGGGTCGACAGCCGACTGTTCAGCCCGGCGAAACGCCAAAGCGCCTTGCGCCAGAGTTGGGGATTGGGCGAAGACGATATTGCCCTGCTGCATGTCGGTCGCCTGGCACCCGAGAAGAATCTGGGGGCACTCAAGCACTGCCTGGAAGCCTTGCAGGAGCGCTTCCCGCGGCGCCGCTTCAAGCTGATCATCGTCGGTGACGGGCCCAAACGGGCCGCACTGGAAGCCTCGCTGCCGGATGCGTTTTTTTGTGGCGCTCAATCCGGTGAAGACCTGGCCCGCCACTACGCCTGTGGCGACGTGTTTTTGTTCCCGAGCCTGACCGAAACGTTCGGCAATGTGGTGCTCGAAGCCTTGGCCTCAGGGCTGGGCGTTGTGGCTTATGACGCCGCCGCGGCGGGCCAGCATATTCGTCATGGCTACAACGGCGTGCTGGCCATGCCAGGGGATGAATATGCCTGGATCGACGCTGCTGCCTGGCTCTTGGAAGAGCCGGAAACCCTGCGCACCGTGCGTCTCAATGCGCGCCACCATGCCTGTCGCCAGGGCTGGCCGCAAATTATCGAACAGTTCGAAAACCAGTTGCAGCGCGCCTGCCAAAGCCAGGCAGGTCCGTTGCCGCTATCTGAATAAAGGCGCCCTGACCTGGGCCGCGCGATCGTTAGCCAACAATCATCCAGAGTGCTGATGACATAACTTAGAGGCGCAAAAAAAGGCGCCAACAGGCGCCTTTCTTTACTCGCTCACAGGTGAGCGAAGTAGCCGGTATCAGTACTGATGACCGCCTTCACCGTGCACGTGGCCGTGAGCAACTTCTTCTTCGCTCGCGTCACGTACAGCAACAACCTTTACCTTGAAGTTCAGGCGCTGACCCGCCAACGGGTGGTTGCCATCAACGGTTACGTCGTCGCCGTCCAGATCACGGATGGTCACGATTTGCATTTGGCCGTCCGGCGCGGAAGCGTGGAACTGCATGCCAACTTCCAGTTGGTCAACGCCTTCGAACATGCTGCTGCTCAGGGTGCTGACCAGTTCAGCGGAGTATTCGCCGTAAGCGTCTTCTGGCTCAACGGAAACGTCCAGTTCATCACCGACGTTTTTGCCTTCAAGGGCTTTTTCCAGACCCGGAATGATGTTGCCCGCGCCTTGCAGGTAAACCAGCGGAGCGCCGCCAGCAGAACTGTCAATGACATCACCAGCGTCGTTGGTCAGGGTATATTCGATGGAGACTGCCTTGTTGGCGGCGATCGTCATGGGGCGAGACCTTTTGCAAAATAATAATGAGTTCGCAAGTTTAACCAAGCATTCGCACGAAAGCGAACACAACCAAGACCAACGGATAACTTTGAAAACCTCAACAATCATTGGCTGGCGCCAAGATGAAGAGCAGCACTGGGTTGCTGTGCTCTCCTGTGGCCATACCCAGCATCAGCGCCATCAACCGCCCTGGCAGTCACGGCCCTGGGTGCTGGACCCTGAGCAGCGGGCAAAAAAAATAGGCCAGCCCTTTCGTTGTGGCTGGTGTGCTCAGGAGGCTGATAGCGTTAACCTTGGCAATTGATTCCAGCACATGGCTCGTTTATCGAGTGTTGCTCTTGCACTGCTACGTCAGGAAGCTCGCATGCAAACTTTCTTTATCGCCCCCACTGATTTTGGTGTGGGCCTGACCTCAATCAGCCTCGGCCTGGTTCGCACCCTGGAGCGTGCAGGCTTGAAAGTCGGCTTTTTCAAGCCCATTGCCCAGCCGCACCCCGGCGACACCGGGCCTGAACGTTCGACCGAACTGGTGGCGCGTACCCACGGCCTCAAGCCGCCACAGCCCTTGGGCCTGGCCCACGTTGAGCGCATGCTCGGTGACGGCCAGCTCGATGAGCTGCTCGAAGAGATCATCAGCCTTTATCAGCAAGCCGCCGTTGGCAAAGACGTGTTGATTGTTGAAGGCATGGTGCCCACGCGCACCGCCAGTTACGCGGCGCGCGTCAATCTGCACCTGGCCAAGAGCCTGGATGCAGAAGTGATTCTGGTGTCGGCCCCGGAAAACGAAGTGCTGACCGAGCTCTCCGGCCGGGTTGAGCTGCAAGCGCAGCTGTTCGGCGGGCCGAAAGACCCGAAAGTGCTCGGCGTGATCCTTAATAAGGTGAAAACCGACGAAAGCATGGAAGTGTTTTCAGCGCGTCTCAAGGAGCACTCACCGTTACTGCGGACCGGCGACTTCAAGCTATTGGGCTGCATTCCGTACCAGCCCGAACTCAATGCCCCGCGCACCCGTGACGTGGCCGAGTTGCTCGGCGCGCAGGTGCTGAATGCGGGCGATTATGAAACCCGGCGCATGTCCAAGATCATCCTCTGCGCCCGCACCGTGCTGAACACGCTGCAACTGCTCAAACCCGGCGTGTTGGTGGTAACCCCCGGTGACCGCGATGACATCATCCTGGCCGTCAGCCTGGCTGCCATGAACGGCGTTCCGCTGGCGGGTCTGCTACTAACCAGCGACACCAAGCCCGACCCGCGCCTGATGGAGCTGTGCCGTGGCGCCTTGCAAGCCGGACTGCCCGTGCTGTCGGTGAGCACCGGCTCGTACGACACCGCCAACCAGCTCAATCAGCTCAACAAAGAAATCCCGATCGATGACCGCGAACGCGCAGAAATCATCACGGATTTTGTCGCCAGCCACCTCGACGCGCACTGGCTGCATCAGCGCTGCGGCACGCCACGGGAGATGCGCCTCACGCCTGCAGTGTTCCGCTATCAATTGATCCAGCGCGCCCAGCACGCCAACAAGCGGATCGTCTTGCCCGAAGGCAGCGAGCCCTTGACTGTGCAGGCCGCAGCCATTTGCCAGGCCCGCGGTATCGCCCGTTGCGTGCTGCTGGCCAAGCCTGAAGAAGTTCACGCCGTGGCCAAGGCCCATGGATTTGAACTGCCGCCGGGGCTGGAGATTCTCGACCCGGATGTGATTCGTGGCCGTTATGTCGAACCGATGGTGGCCCTGCGCAAAACCAAAAGCATCAATGCGCCGATGGCCGAGCAGCAACTGGAAGACCCGGTGGTGATCGGCACCATGATGCTCGCGCTGGACGAGGTCGACGGGCTGGTTTCCGGGGTCATCCACTCCACTGCCAACACCATCCGTCCTGCCCTGCAACTGATCAAGACCGCGCCGGGCTGCACCTTGGTGTCGTCGGTGTTCTTCATGTTGTTCCCGGAACAGGTGCTGGTGTACGGCGACTGCGTGATGAACCCGCACCCCTCGGCCACTGAACTTGCCGAAATTGCCCTGCAAAGTGCTGACTCAGCCGCAGCGTTCGGCATCACTCCGCGCGTGGCCATGATCAGCTACTCCAGCGGCGACTCGGCCAGCGGTGAAGAAGTCGAAAAAGTCCGTGAAGCGACCCTCCTCGCCCATGAAGCCCAGCGCGCACTGCTGATCGACGGCCCGTTGCAATACGACGCTGCGGCCAACGAAACAGTGGCCCGCCAACTGGCGCCCAACAGCCAGGTGGCCGGCCGTGCGACGGTGTTTGTCTTCCCCGACCTGAACACCGGCAACACCACGCACAAGGCCGTGCAGCGCAGCGCTGATTGCGTGAGTTTGGGCCCGATGCTGCAAGGCCTGCGCAAACCGGTGAACGACCTGCCCCGTGGTGCGCAAGTGGACGACATCGTGTACACCATCGCCCTGACGGCGATTCAAGCCGCCAACCGACCTATGGATGTGTAAATGCTGGATTTTCTGCCTGCGCCGTTACGCGGCGTCATTGCTTCATTGTTCTTGGCGATCAACACCATCGTGTGTTGCACGCCGTTGTTTGTGGTTGCGATCTTTAAGCTGTGCCTGCCGTTCAAGCCCGCGCAACGGGTGACCGACGAGCTGATGCGGCACATTCACCAAGCCTGGGTTGGCAACAACAAACGCTGGATGGATCTGCTGGGCAAAACCCGCTGGCACATCAAGGGCCTCGACGGGCTGGACTATGAGCACTCGTACCTGGTGACCAGCAACCACCAGAGCTGGGTTGACATCATGGTGCTGCAATACGTGCTCAACAAACGTATCCGCCCGCTGAAGTTCTTCCTCAAGCAAGAGCTGATCTGGGTGCCGGTAATCGGGCTGGCGTGGTGGGCGTTGGGCTTCCCGTTCATGAAGCGCTATTCCAAGGCGTACCTGGCCAAACACCCGGAAAAGAAAGGCGCCGACCTGGCGACCACACGCAGAACCTGCGCCAAGTTCAAAAACCAGCCGGTGGGCATTTTCAACTTCGTCGAAGGCACACGCTTCACCGAAGGTAAACACGCTGAACAGCAATCGCCGTTCCGCTACCTGCTCAAACCTAAAGCCGGCGGCATTGCCTTCGTGCTGGATGCGATGGGCGAGCAGTTAAAGTCCATCGTCAACGTAACGATTCATTACCCTGGCGGACGTCCGGGGTATTGGGACTTGCTGTGCGGCAACGTGCGGGACGTGGTGGTGGTATTTGAAGAGCTGGAAATCCCGGCGGAGTTTATCGGCAAAAACTACGACCAGGACCCGGCCTACAAATTGGCGTTTCAGAGCTGGATCAACCAGTTGTGGGAAGACAAGGACCGGTTGTTGGGCGAGTTGCATCGGGAATACCCCAAAGTCTGATACAACACCCCCCCTGTAGGAGCGAGCTTGCTCGCGATCTTTTAAAAGATCAAAAGATCGCGAGCAAGCTC
>NZ_JBEOPQ010000070.1:0-25356 GCF_040310285.1 Pseudomonas sp. HY2-MNA-CIBAN-0224
CCTAAGCCCTGTGGGATACAGGACTCAGGCTGCGCAGGGCGCTAGTTAATCTGTCCAACTTTTGGGGGGCAGTTCAGGGTCTTATGAGCGAGCTTGCCTCGCGATCTTTTGCTCTTAAAAGACCGAGAGGCAAACCTTATCCGTAAACCTTACTCAGCAGCCGGGGCTTCTGGCTTGCGGCGCTTGAGCGGTGCCATGCCGTCCTTGCTGACCAGCGACAGGGCGTCGGTCTTTGGGCGGTTGGCAATTTTGCGTTTGGTCGGGGCCTTGGCGCCGGTCTTTTTCTTGTCGCCTTTGCCGTCAGTCTTTTTCTTCTTCACGCCAACGGCTTTGCCCGAAGCCTTGACCTTTTTCGGCCCGCTGTAGGTGCCTTTGACTTCTTTGATCACACGGCGCTCGAAGCTTTGCTTCAAGTAGCGCTCGATGCTGGACATGAGGTTCCAGTCACCGTGGCAGATCAGCGAGATCGCCAGACCGTCGTTGCCGGCACGGCCAGTACGGCCAATGCGGTGAACGTATTCGTCGCCGCTACGCGGCATGTCGAAGTTGATCACCAGATCCAGACCTTCAACGTCCAGACCACGGGCAGCCACGTCGGTGGCGACCAGAATTTTCACGCCGCCCTGCTTCAGGCGATCAATAGCCAGCTTGCGGTCTTTTTGGTCCTTCTCACCGTGCAAGACAAACGCCTTGTACTCCTGAGCCACCAGACGGCCGTAGATGCGGTCGGCCATGGCGCGGGTGTTGGTGAAAACGATGGCTTTTTGATAAGTCTCGTTGGCCAGCAACCAGTTCACGATTTGTTCTTTGTGCTGGTTGTGGTCAGCGGTGATCACTTGCTGACGCGTGGTAGCGTTCAGTTGGCTGACCTGGTTGAGCTGCAAGTGCTCAGGGTTGTTCAAGACTTTGCCGATCATGTCACGCAGGCCCGAACCACCGGTGGTGGCCGAGAACAACATGGTTTGCTGACGGTTCGGGCATTCGTCAACCAGACGCTGCACGTCTTCGGCAAAGCCCATGTCGAGCATGCGGTCAGCTTCGTCGAGCACCAGCACTTCAACTTCGTTGAGTTGCAGGTTGCCGGCGTTCAGTTGCTCCAGCAAACGGCCTGGCGTGCCGATCAGGATATCAGGCACTTTGCGCAACATGGCGGCCTGCACCTTGAAGTCTTCACCGCCGGTGATCAGGCCGGACTTGATGAACGTGAACTGCGAAAAGCGTTCAACTTCCTTCAAGGTTTGCTGCGCCAGCTCGCGGGTTGGCAGCAAAATCAACGCTTTGATGCTGACGCGGATTTTGGCTGGGCCAATCAGGCGATTGAGAATCGGCAGAACGAAAGCAGCGGTTTTGCCACTCCCGGTTTGAGCTGTAACCCGCAGGTCACGCCCCTCGAGCGCGAGCGGGATGGCCGCTGCTTGCACAGGCGTAGGCTCGACAAATTTAAGCTCGGCCACAGCTTTAAGCAGGCGTTCGTGCAGGGCGAAATCGGAAAACACGGGTGCTACCTCGAAGAAATGCGAAAAATCAGCGGCATAGAGTAACGGTTTCGAGCGCTCAGGCCGAGTTTCTTTGCACCAACGGCGCGAAACAAATGCTTTTTTAGGGTCTTTAGTCCAAAGACAGCCCCTAAATCGTCTTGAGATGGTCTAATCCCATGGCCATTTCTTTTGGGATAACGCTTTAACTTATGGATACTCAAACACTCTGGAGCGAATTTGAACGCCTTTGGGCCAACCTGGATCACTATCCTTGGCTGTCGTCCGTACTGGGACTGATCGTATTGGTGAGCGTCGCCCTGCTCGCCGGTCATATTGCCCGCATCATTATCTTACGTGTCACCAAGATGCTCGCCCGCCAGCCAGCCCTGCACTGGGTCAGCGATTTGCGCGAACACAAAGTGTTCCATCGCGTGGCGCAAATGACGCCGTCACTGATGATCCAGTTTGGCCGCAATTTGGTCCCCGATCTGAGCGACAACGGTCGCCAATTCCTCGGCAACCTGGCCCTGGCCATCACCATTTTTGTGTTGACGCGGGTCATCACCGCCCTGCTCGATGCCTTGCTCGACATCTACGCACGCACCAACTACGCCAAGACCCGGCCCATCAAGGGCTATATTCAGCTGGGCAAGATGCTGCTGTATGTGTTCTCCGCGATCATCATTGTCGCCACCCTGATCGACCGCTCGCCGATGCTGCTGCTCTCGGGTCTGGGCGCCATGTCTGCGGTGATTTTGTTGGTCTACAAAGACACCCTGCTGTCTTTTGTCGCCAGCGTTCAGTTGACCAGCAACGACCTGCTGCGTGTGGGCGACTGGATCGAAATGCCGCAAGTGGGTGCCGACGGCGATGTCATGGACATCACGTTGCACACCGTCAAAGTGCAGAACTTCGACAAGACCATCGTCTCCATCCCGACCTGGCGCTTGATGTCCGAGTCGTTTAAGAACTGGCGCGGCATGCAGCAATCCGGCGGTCGACGGATAAAGCGCAGCCTGTTCATTGATGCCGCTGGCGTTGGGTTTCTGACCGACGAGCAGGAGCAGCGCCTGGAGCAAGTGCGCTTGCTGAGCGACTATCTGGCACGCAAAAAAGCTGAACTCAAGAGCTGGAACGAAGCCCAGGGCAACGTGGCGGCATTGTCAGCCAACCGTCGGCGCATGACCAACATAGGTACCTTCCGCGCCTACGCACTGGCCTACCTGCGAAGCCACGCGATGATCCAACCCAACATGACCTGCATGGTGCGCCAGATGCAAGCCACGCCCCAAGGCGTGCCACTTGAAATCTACTGCTTCACCCGCACCACGGTGTGGGACGAGTACGAGCAAATCCAGGGCGATATTTTCGACTATTTGTTGTCGGTCTTGCCGGAGTTTGGCTTGAGCGTGTATCAACAGCCAAGTGGCAATGACTTGCGTCAGGGGCTGATGAACAAGATCAACACGCCGCACGTAGTAGCTGAAGACTGAGTCACGGGTAAGTCGCCGCAGCCAGTGATGGCTGCGGCGACGTGGCAGCGTTAGCTGTGCTTGAACTGCGGATCACCGCTCAGTTCGAACAACAACTTGATGCCTTCGGGCCAGTCACCCAAGCCACTCTCATGGTTGATGTGCCTGGCTTGTTGCAACCACACTAATTCACTGCCCCACGCCTCGCTGAAGGCTGTCGCACGCTCGACGCTGACATAGGGATCATCCGTGCTGGCCACGGTTATCGAGTCAAAGGGCAGTTTCCCCAAGTGCATGGGTGCAAACCCTGACGTGCCTTGCGGATAACTCGGCGCTTCGGTGTCGCTGGGGGCTACCAGCAGCGCGCCGCGAACACGGTTTTTGGCATCAGTGGGGTACTGCTGCGACCACGCCGCAATCAGGTTGCACGCCAGACTGTGCCCCACCAACACCACCGGTCGCTGGCTGGAAGTGACTTTGTCGTGTAATCGCTGAACCCAGTCAGCGCACACCGGCGTGTTCCAATCGTCTTGCTTGACCCGTTTCAGACCGCTGTAGTTCTTCTCCCAGCGCGTTTGCCAGTGATCTTCCCCCGAATTATTCAGGCCCGGCAAGATCAACACTTTGACTGTCATTCCCACTCCCCTTTAAGGCGTTAGATAGGGTCTGTTGACGTTTCATTGCGGTCGCGACGAGACGTCAACAGACCTTGGGCCTTAAGGACCTTAGCCCCAGATAGCCTTGCGGTCTAGCCGGCTGATCCACACGGCCAGCAGAATCACCGTGCCGCCTAACATTAACCTGCCCAACGGTTCGTGCTGGTTCCAGATCAGCAGGTTCAGCAGCAAACCCACCGGTACATGCAGGTTGTTCATCACTGCCAGGGTGCCGCCGCTGACCAGGCACGCGCCTTTGTTCCACCAGTACATGCCCAGCGCCGTCGACACCAGGCCCAGAAACAGCAACACGCCCCACTGTAACGGTGCGTCGGGCAAAAAGTGAGCTTTGCCAAACAGCAGGAAAGCCGGTAACACCACAATCAGGGCGCCGACATAAAAGAACCCGAAACGCCGGTAGCCCGGTAGCTCACTCGGATAACGCAGCACCAGACGCCGGTACAGCACCTGACCAGCGGCATACGTAAAGTTGGCCAGTTGCAGCAGCAGGAAGCCTTTGAAGAAGTCCGGGCTGATGCTGTCGAACCGAATCACAGCAGCCCCGCCAACGGCCACTAGCGCGGCGACCAGCGCCCACGGATTGAAGCGCCGGTTCAGCGCATCTTCAATCAGGGTGACGTGCAGCGGCGTAAGGATGGTGAACAGCAGCACCTCGGGCACCGTGAGCACGCGAAAGCTCAGGTACAGGCAGACGTAGGTGATACCAAACTGCAGGGCGCCAATCACCAGCATGCCGCGCATAAAGCCGGGTTCAACCTGGCGCCAGCGTGTCAGCGGGATAAAAACCAGACCGGCCAGCACCACACGCACCAGCACGGCGAAGTAACTGTCGACGTGCCCTGCCAGATACTCGCCAATAAGGCTGAAGGAAAACGCCTGAATCAGCGTCACAACTAGCAAATAACCCATAAATCTCTCGCCCGGTATTGAGTGGACGCGACCTTAGCGGTTTTTCAGCACGCTGCGCTATCGGCCCGTAAACCGCAGGCAAAAAAAACCCGATCCAGCTCAGGGCTGATCGGGCGATAGCACTCAAAGAAAGTGCCAAGGGAGGTTCGATGCGCGAACCGCTTGCTTGAAGGAGCAGTGAAGCGAATTAAGCCATGCAACGATTATCTGTTGATTAACAGACCGGCTCAGGCCACATCTGAAAGCCTGGCTTTGGCTTGGTTCAACCCTTTTTCCTGGAAGTCGCCGCCCAGGTTCATGCCTTCGGCATGGATAAAGGTCACGTCATGAATGCCCACAAAGGCCAGTACTTGGCGCAGGTACGGTTCTTGGTGGTCTGCGGTGCTACCCGCATATATCCCGCCGCGTGCGGTGAGCACGTATGCTTTTTTCCCGGTGAGCAGACCCTGGGGGCCTGTCTCGGTGTATTTGAAGGTCAGGCCGGCGCGCAACACATGGTCCAGCCAGGCTTTGAGGGTGCTGGGGATCGCAAAGTTGTACATCGGCGCCGCCAGTACCAGCACGTCAGCCGCCAGCAACTCGTCGGTCAGCTCATTGGAGCGTTGCAAGGAAGCCTGCTCAGCGGCGTTACGCTGCGCCTCGGGCTTCATCCAGCCGCCCAGCAAATCGGCGTCCAGATGCGGCACCGGGCTCACAGCCAAATCGCGAGTGGTCAGGCGATCAGCCGGATGCAGGGTTTTCCAGTGACTGATGAACTGCTGTGTCAGCTCGCGGGAAAATGAATCCTGTTGGCGAGCGCTGCTTTCGATGATCAGAACATTAGACATGGGCTGTAGGCTCCATCTGTGAAGGCTGTAAGGCGATGGAGTGAATCCTAGAGGGCATTTCATTGATGAAAAAGCGTAAATATCTGCTACAACCTATCTATAAATTTGTTTATTAATGAGTACCCTGTACAACAGGCTGCGGCCACACAACGACTCATTACCAAAGGAATACAACGTGAAAGCGCCCCGCGTGACCCTTGACCAATGGCGCACGCTGCAAGCGGTGGTCGACCACGGCGGCTTTGCGCAAGCTGCTGAGGTGCTGCATCGCTCGCAGTCGTCTGTCAGTTACACCGTTGCTCGCATGCAAGACCAGCTCGGCGTGCCGCTGTTGCGCATCGACGGGCGCAAAGCCGTGCTCACTGAAGCCGGAGGCGTTTTATTACGGCGTTCGCGCCAGCTGGTCAAACAAGCCAGCCAGCTTGAAGACCTCGCCCATCATATGGAGCAAGGCTGGGAAGCCGAAGTGCGGCTGGTGGTTGATGCCGCCTACCCGAATGCACGGCTGGTGCGCGCCTTGACCGCTTTTATGCCGCAGAGTCGTGGCTGTCGTGTGCGGCTGCGCGAAGAAGTCCTGTCGGGCGTCGAAGAGGTTTTGCTGGAAGGCGTGGCCGACCTGGCCATCAGCAGTTTCAATATTCCCGGCTACCTGAGCACCGTTGAATTCATTGCCGTGGCCCATCCCGATCACGCCCTGCATCGTATGCAACGGGTGCTGCACTTCCAGGACCTTGAAAGCCAGTTGCAAGTGGTGATTCGCGACTCGGGCCGCCAGCAACCCCGCGACGTGGGCTGGCTGGGCTCTGAGCAGCGCTGGACGGTCGGCAGCCTGGCCACGGCCGCCGCCTTTGTGGGCAGTGGCCTTGGCTTTGCCTGGCTACCCCGGCACATGATCGAGCGCGAGCTTAAAGAAGGCGTGCTCAAAGCGTTGCCACTGGATCAGGGCGGTGACCGCCACCCGGTGTTCTACCTGTACGCCAACAAGGACAAACCGCTGGGCCCGGCGACGCAAATACTGGTGGAGTTGTTGCGCACCTTTGATACCGCTCCTCTGGACGCAGCCTTTGCTGCCCCTGAGCAGGCATAAAACAAAGATTGCAGCCATGACAGCGGTGGGCAGGAACATCGATCCCGAATATCCTGTCCAAGCTTCGCGGCTGGCCATTCATCAGTGCCAACCTCATCCCGTCATCTATTCAACACACAGCGCGTGCGTTGTCTGACGCTGCTGCTTTCACTTTTCAGGACTTTTGACTTATGTTGAAAAAAATTGCTTTTGCTGCCAGCGCCCTGCTCTTCGCCGCCAACCTGATGGCTGCGACGCCTGCGGCAAACAAAAACGCGCAAACCCCACCTGCTCAAAAAGCCCCTCACGTGCTGCTGGACACCAGTTTCGGTCCGATTGAAATCGAACTGGACCCGGTAAAAGCACCGATCAGCAGCAAAAACTTTTTGAGTTATGTCGATAGCGGCTTTTACAACAACACCATTTTCCACCGCGTGATCCCGGGCTTTATGGCTCAGGGCGGCGGGTTCACTGGGCAGATGGTGCAGAAACCGACCCGCGACCCGATCAAAAACGAAGCCAGCAACGGCTTGCATAACGTACGCGGCACCTTGTCGATGGCCCGCACCTCCAACCCGAACTCCGCGACCAGCCAGTTCTTTATCAACGTGGTCGACAACGCGATGCTCGATCCGGGCCGTGATGCCGGTTACGCCGTGTTTGCCAAAGTCGTAAAAGGCATGGATGTGGTGGACAACATCGTCAACACCCAGACCACCACCAAATCCGGTATGCGCGACGTACCGAGTGACCCTATTTACATCAAGTCTGCCAAACGCATCGACTAATCGCTTCGATTGCTGCGGGGAGCTTGACCGGCCCAGGCCGGTCACACCACTAAAGGAGAGCCCGCTCAGCGGGCGTCAGTGACCATGCTTTATCGTCGTTTTGAACAACTGATCGATATTTTTCGCGAAGCTCCCAGCGCCGCACCGCCCAACACCGTTTGGGCGTTTTACATCTATTACCTGCGCCAGGTCTGGCCACTGTTTGCCGCCTTGCTGGTGGTCGGGCTAGTCGCCGCCTTGATTGAAGTCTCGCTGTTCAGCTACTTGAGCACCCTGATCGATCTGGCCCAGGGCACGCCCAATACTGAGTTTTTCAGCATTCACAGCGGTGAGCTGATCTGGATGGCGGTGGTTGCGCTGATCATTCGCCCGGTGTTTTTCGGCCTGCATGATCTGCTTGTGCACCAGACCTTAAGCCCGAGCATGACCAGCATGATCCGCTGGCAAAACCACAACTATGTGCTCAAACAAAGCCTCAACTTTTTCCAGAACGACTTCGCCGGGCGCATTGCCCAGCGCATCATGCAAACCGGCAACTCACTGCGCGACTCTGCGGTGCAGGCCGTCGATGCGTTGTGGCACGTGTTGATCTACGCCATCAGTTCGCTGGTGCTGTTTGCCGAAGCGGACTGGCGGCTGATGATCCCGCTGCTGACCTGGATCGTGCTCTACATCGGCGCGTTGTATTACTTCGTGCCACGGGTCAAGGAACGCTCGGTAGTATCTTCGGATGCGCGCTCAAAATTGATGGGCCGGATCGTTGACGGCTACACCAACATCACCACCCTCAAGCTGTTTGCCCACACCAATTACGAGCAGCAGTACGCCCGCGAAGCGATCATCGAACAAACCGAAAAAACCCGGCTGGCCAGCCGCGTCGTGACCAGCATGGACGTGACCATTACCTCCATGAACGGGCTACTGATTGTCAGCACCAGCGGCCTTGCGCTGTGGTTGTGGAGCCAGTCACTGATCAGCGTGGGCGCCATTGCGCTGGCCACTGGGCTGGTGATTCGCATCGTCAACATGTCTGGCTGGATCATGTGGGTGGTCAACGGCATTTTTGAAAACATCGGCATGGTCCAGGATGGTCTGCAGACCATCGCGCAGCCCGTTACGGTCGAGGACAAGGACAACGCGCCACGCCTGAAGGTCGATCGCGGTGAAGTGCGTTTTGAACACGTGGACTTTCACTACGGCAAACAGAGCGGGATCATCAGCGACCTGAACCTGGTGATCAAACCCGGCGAAAAAATCGGCTTGATCGGACCGTCCGGGGCGGGCAAATCGACCCTGGTAAACCTGCTGTTGCGCCTGTATGACCTGCAAGGCGGGAAAATTCTGATAGACGGTCAGAATATCGCCGAAGTGACGCAAGAAAGCCTGCGCGAACAGATCGGAATGATCACTCAGGACACGTCTCTGCTGCACCGTTCGATCCGCGACAACTTGCTGTATGGCAAGCCGGACGCCACCGACGAAGAACTCTGGGCAGCCGTGCGAAAAGCCCGTGCCGATGAGTTTATTCCTGCCCTTTCCGATGCTCAGGGACGTACTGGTTTTGACGCCCATGTGGGCGAGCGCGGGGTCAAATTGTCGGGTGGTCAGCGCCAGCGCATCGCTATAGCACGGGTGTTGCTGAAGAATGCGCCGATTCTGATCATGGACGAAGCGACCTCGGCGCTGGACTCCGAAGTCGAAGCCGCGATCCAGGAAAGTCTCGAAACGTTGATGCAAGGTAAAACCGTGATTGCCATCGCTCACCGGCTTTCAACCATCGCCCGCATGGACCGTTTGGTAGTCCTCGAAAAAGGTCAGATTGCCGAGTCCGGCACCCACGCCGAACTGCTCGCCCATGGCGGTTTGTATGCCCGACTGTGGCAACACCAAACGGGTGGATTTGTCGGCCTCGATTAAATCCCCCTGTTCGACACTCCACTCGCTGCCAAAACGGCGAGAATCAGGCCTGCCGGTAAGGCAGCGCCGTTCTCGCCTCTTCGGCATAGGCCAACACACCCGCACGTTCGCGCGCCAGAAAATCACTGACGGCAGCTTTCAAACCCTGATGGCGCAGGTAATGCCAAGAGTGCGTGATCACTGGTTCAAAGCCGCGTATCAGCTTGTGCTCGCCCTGAGCGCCGGCATCAAACCGCTGGATGCCGTGAGCGATCGCGTAATCCATGCCCTGGTAAAAACAGGTTTCGAAATGCAAACGGTCGAACTCGGCCAGACAGCCCCAGTAACGGCCATACAAGCTGCCGCCCCCGATCAGGCTAAAAGCCATGGCTACCGGGGTTGAGTCTTGTTTGGCCAGCACCACGCGAATCGCTTCGGGCATGCGCTCGGCCAGCAAGCTGAAAAAGTCACGGGTCAGGTACGGCGTCTGGCGTCGCACCGCGTAGGTGTTGGCGTAGCAGGCGTAGACAAAATCCCACTGCGCCTCGGTCACCTGCTGGCCCTCCAGCCATTCAAACTCGAACCCCTGACCCGCCACTTGCTCGCGCTCTTTGCGCATTTGCTTGCGCTTGCGCGAACTCAGAACGTCGAGAAAATCCTGAAAATCGCGGTACTCGCGGTTTTGCCAATGGAACTGACAACCCAACCGTTGCAACCAGCCGGGCTGTTGCGCCAACGCGGTATCCGCCAACGCATCGGTGAAGTTGATGTGCGCGCTGGACAGCCCTTCGATCTCCAGATAACCGGGCAAAGCGGTCAATAATTCAAAACCGTCTTCAGGCCGTGCGGCCAGCAATCGCGGGCCACTGACCGGGCTGAAAGGCACTGCGGTCAGCAGTTTGGGGTAGTACTCGATCCCGGCCCGTTCACATGCATTTGCCCATTCGTGATCGAACACGTACTCGCCGTAGGAATGCCATTTTCGGTAACTGGGCAGCGCCGCCAGCACCTGACCGTTTTCAACGTGCAGCAGGTGTTCAGACTGCCAGCCGGAATGCGGGCCCAGGCTGCCACTGTCCTCCAGCGCACTGAGGAACCCATGGCGAAGGAACGGTTGCGCCACCGGCACCAGCGCATCCCATTGCTCGGCCGAGATGGCGGACAGGCTGTCCAGACGTTGTAACGGCATTCAAAAGCCCCGGGCTATTGCGTTAGAACGGCGATGTTAGCACCCGCTTATGACACTGCGCCTTTTACATTTCAACACAATGGCTGGACCCGTTAGAAACCCACGCCTGCAGATGAGTCGATTCAGCTCGAGAGTGCGTTGTCACAGAGTTGCTATCACTGTGCCACTTTTCTGTCATATCCAATCGTGATACTGGCGCCGCTTCTTAGAAGTCGGGGTTATGAGTGAGCGCTTATCAACCCACGTAAACATCAAATTAGCGAGCCCATAAGGGCCGAGTGTTTTTGGGGTGGCAACGTCCATCTCACTACTGGGAGATTCATATGCGTCTTGTTTCTACACGGATTGCGGCGGGACTGTGTGGCGGGCTGGTATTAGGCATGAGTGTTCCAGCAAGCGCTGGCGTTGATGCAAAACTACTGGAAATGCTCAAGGCAAACGGCTCTATTTCTGCGGCGCAGTACGCCGAACTGCAAACCGAGTTGACCAGCGAGAAACAAGCTCAACAAGAAGCCGCTGCAGACCAGGTTAAAAAATCTGACCTCAGCGCTTTCGAACAAAAAGTGGCCTGGGCTGCCAAAACCGAATTCAAGGGCGATGTTCGGGTCCGTCAGGAAACCGTCAAAATTGATGGCGAATCCGATGGCAAAAACCGTGACCGCCAACGTATTCGTGCTCGCCTGGGTGCTTACACCGAAATCAACCCGCAAGTGAACACCGGCATCCGTATCGCCACCGGCGGCAGCGACGACGCACGCTCCACCAACCAGGACCTGGACAACTACTTCGACAAGAAGCAGCTGTGGCTGGACATGGCTTACGTTGACTATCACCCGACAGCGATCAAAAACCTGCACCTGGTGGGCGGCAAGATGCCACAACAGTGGGTCAGCATGGGCGACGTAATCTGGGATAGCGACATCAACCCTGAAGGTGTGTCTGCCTCCTACAAAACCAACCTGGGCAGCAGCGGCGTCGAAGTGTTCGGCAGCACCGGCTACTACACCCTCAAAGACAACGTGAACGGCGATGGCGTGCAGTTCAAAAATGACTTGAGCATGTATGCCGGCCAGCTGGGTGCACGTTTCGCACCGACCGACAGCCTGAAAGTGACCCTGGGTGGTAGCGTTTACGGCTTCCACAACGACGAAGACAGCCGCTGCCCAACCACCGGCACCAAAACCACGCCGTGCGCCCTGGCCGTTAACGGCAACAGCACCAGCGAGTTCCGCCTGTGGGAAGGTTTCGGTCAGGTCGACATCGCCAACCTGCCGGTTCCGCTGTCGCTGTACGGCCAATATGTGCACAACTCCGAGACCGACAGCGATCAGGACGACGCCTGGTTGGTCGGTTTCAAGAGCAAGCTCAACGCCTTCAGCCTGGACTACAACTACCGCGACATTCAGCGTAACGCCGTGGTCGGCGCCTTCACTGACTCTGACTTCGCCAACGGCACCACCGGTTCTCGCGGTCACAAGTTCAAAGTGGGTTACGAAATCGACAAGAACTTTGGTGTCGGCGTGACGTACTTCCTGACCAAGGCTGACTACGCAACCTCCACCCAGAAAGATGCCAGCACCAACACGCTGCAACTGGACGTAGAAGCCAAGTTCTAAACCGTTTCACGCAACAAACACGCCGCTGAACGCTTTCACCGGCTTGTGTTAACCCGCAGTGCGTGAATGCCGTCGGTCCCCATCACATCCCCGACGGCATTCGCGCTTGCGCCCTACCGCTGACGCGATTGCTCGCTCAGCATCCGTTCAACCGTCGCGTCCAGGTCAGTGGGCAGCGGTTCGGGCAGCGCCTTCAACGTGGCACTCATCAAGCGCATTTGCCGGATAAAGCGCCGACAATTGGGGCAAAACAGCAAATGATGGCGCATCTGCAAACGCTCACGAACACTCAACTGCCGGTCCATGTGGTCACTTGATCGCGCAACGTATTGCTTGCAGCTCAACATTCGCCGGTCTCCTCGAAATGCTCCACGGTCGCAAAGACTTTAAGCCGGGCACGATGCACCAGCACTCGGGCATTAGAGAGCGATATATCGAGAAGATTACAAATTTGCTCCAACTCCAGCCCCTGGCGTTCACGCAGCACCAGCACCGAGCTTTGCAGTTGCGGCAGGCTGAGTAACGTGCGCTCAAGGCATTCACGCAACTCTTGCTCCGTGAGCAGCGCTTCCGGAGTGTCTTGATGCCAGGCATAAGGGCCCAACAACCAGTGGCCATCGCTGGCAAAGCGCTCATCATCAACCGTACCGTGGGGGGACGGCAGGTCGTCAAGCAAGACTTCACGACGATTGTGTTTAAGGCGAGTTTTGGCGGCGTTGGCGGTGATGGTCAACAGCCAGGTTTTGAGGCTGGAACGGCCTTCGAACCCGCACAGGTTGCGCACCACTGACAACCAGGCGTCCTGAACGACTTCATCGGCATGCCGGCTGCCGACAATCGCATAGGCCACGGCAAGCATGGCCCCTTGATAGGTACTGACCAACTGCCGAAAAGCTTGTTGCTCGCCGGCGATCAGGCGCTGGAGTAGTTCAGAGTCGTCAGCAGCAGCCATTAACGCTCCCGGGTCAGAATCAACCACCTTGGTGGGAGCGGGCTTGCTCGCGATGCAAACAGCGCGGTGATTAAGACAAACCGCGTTGCCTGAATCGCGAGCAAGCCCGCTCCCACAGGATGTGGCTTTGGGCGTTGATCAGCGTTTGCGCAGGATCACGCTGCCAATCGAGTAGCCGGCACCGAACGAGCTGAGTACCGCCAGCGAACCACTGGCCAGATCATCTTGGTAGGTGTGGAAGGCAATTACCGAACCGGCAGAACTGGTGTTGGCGTAGGTATCAAGGATCACCGGCGCTTCTTCAACCGACGCTTCGCGGCCCAGCAGGCGCTTGACGATCAGGTGGTTCATGCTCAGGTTGGCCTGGTGCAGCCAGAAGCGCTTGACGTCAGCCACTTCGACCTTGTTTTCTTCCAGGTGCTGGCCGATAAGCTCCGCCACCATCGGGCAGACATCACGGAATACCTTGCGGCCTTCCTGCACGAACAGCTTGTCCGGGCTGTCGGGGTTTTCGTCCGAAGCACGGTTGAGAAAGCCGAAGTTGTTGCGGATATTGTTCGAGAACGTGGTCAGCAGTTTGGTGCTAACGATGTCGAACTGATGTTCGGAAGTCGCCAGGTCAGCGCGCTCAACCACAATGGCGGTGGCCGCATCGCCAAAAATAAAGTGGCTGTCGCGGTCACGGAAGTTCAAGTGACCGGTGCACACTTCCGGGCTCACCAGCAGCACCGCGCGGGCCTGACCCAGTTGCACGCTGTTGCTGGCCGTCTGCAGACCGAAGGTCGCTGACGAGCACGCCACATTCATGTCAAAACCAAAACCCTGAATGCCCAACGCCTGTTGCACTTCAATGGCGATGGCCGGGTACGGGCGCTGCAGGTTTGAGCAGGCCACGATCACGCCGTCGATATCTGCGGCAGTCTTGCCCGCTCGCTCCAGCGCTTGCCTGGCGGCGCCGACGGCCATTTCGCAAAGCACGGACATCTCGTCGTTGGAACGCTCAGGTAAACGCGGGCGCATGCGTTGCGGGTCAAGGATGCCGTCCTTGTCCATCACAAAGCGGCTTTTGATACCTGAGGCTTTTTCGATAAAGGCAGCGCTGGACTCGGCCAGAGGCTCGATGTCACCGGCCTCGATTGCGCCAACGTTGTCGGCGTTGAACTGTTGCACATATGCGTTGAAGGACTGCACCAACTCTTCGTTGGAAATGCTGTTGGCCGGGGTGTACAGGCCGGTGCCACTGATGACGACGTTATACACGGTCGTTCCTCTTATTCTGTTCAAGCCGAAAATAATCGTGTCAGGTAGTTATAGCCGCGAAGTTTGCCATAAATGGCAACATTTGGCCTGATTTGCCGAATCATGAAAACGCGCCCTCCGGCAGGATCAGGCTTAAGCGTCCACCAGACTCCATTGCTTGCTCAACCGCTTATCCGAAATCGGTACTTTGGTACCCAATTGCTGGCCGAACAGCGACACGCGATATTCCTCCAGCCACCAGCGGTACAACTCCAGTTGCGGGTCGCGCTTGCCTTCTTGGGCATGCTTGGCTGCGCGCGCCTGGTACTGGGCCCACAAACCTGCCAGCTCAGCACTCCAGACCCGGTCTTTCTGCACCTGACCCGGCAGTTTTTCCAGGCGCATTTCAATGGCCTTGAGGTAGCGCGGCAGCTCTTTGAGCCACTGCGCCGGGGTTTCGCGCACAAAGCCCGGATACACCAAATGGCTCAATTGCTGCTTGATGTCATTCAAGGCCACCGCCTGGGCCAGATCAATCTTGCCTTTGAAGCGCTTTTGCAGCCCGTGCCACAGCTTGAGAATGTCCAGCGTCAGTTTAGCCAGCTTCTCTGCGTGCTCGGTCAAGGCACCGCGCTTGCGCTCGGCCAAAGACGCCAGCCCCGCACCATCACGCGGCAACGTCGCTTCGCCCTCAAGGATGCAACTGTCGAGGCTGGCCAACAGGATGTCTTCGACCAGGCTCTCGACTCGGCCCAGTTCGCGGTACAACAAGCCCAGTTCGGTCTGACCCGGCAACTTGCTGCGCAAGAACTTGGCAGGTTCAGCCAACTGCTGCATCAGCAAGCGCTGCAAGGCCCGGCGGTGCTGATACTCAGCCTCGGCAGGCGTTGAAAAGCGCCCTTCCTTGACTGTATTGCCCTCTTCCACCAGCGCCGGGTAGACGGTCATCGACAGCCCGGCGATCTTTTGCTGAGTTTTCTCGGCCACCGGCGCAAAGACTTTGGCTTCGACAGGCTGCTGGCTTTTAGCTGTTTGCGGCACCGCCAAAGCCGCCTGACTGGCTTGCGCAAAGCGTGCCGTCAGTTCGGCAAGGTCACGACCTTCACCCAGGAATTTACCGTCGCCATCGACAATTTCGAGGTTCATCTTCAGATGATTCTCAACCTGCTGCGCGGCTTCGGCCCACGCTTCGTCAGTCACCCGTGCGCCGGTCATGCGCAGCAGTTCACGGCCCAATGCCTGCGGCAACGAACCTTCAGCAAACGTCATGCGTTGCAGCGCGGCTTTGACGAAGTCCGGCACCGGGACGAAGTTTTTGCGCAAGGCCTTGGGCAAACTGCGCACCAGGGCAATGCACTTGGCTTCGATCATGCCCGGCACCAGCCACTCCAGACGCTCTGGCGGCAAGACCGGCAACAACGGCGCCGGCACTTTAACCGTCACCCCGTCGCGCGGGTGATTGGGTTCAAAGTGGTAGCTCAATTCGAGGGTCAAATCCCCCAGGTGCAGCGTGTTTGGGTAGTGCTTGGCGGTGATTTCGGTAGCTTCGCGAGCCAGCACGTCCTCTTCGCGCATGATCAGCAACTGCGGGTCTTTTTGGCTATTGACCCGGTACCAGCTGTCAAAGGTTGCGGTCTGGTGGATCTCGGCGGGCAGGCGTGCGTCGTAAAACGCATACAGGGTTTCTTCGTCGGCCAGAATGTCACGCCGCCGCGCCTTGGCTTCCAGCTCATCGAGCTGTTCGAGCAGCTTGGCGTTGGCCGTCAGGCACTTGGCCCGCGACTGAATCTCGCCGCGCACCAGCCCTTCTCGGATAAACAACTCACGTGACAGCACCGGATCAATCGGGCCGTAATGCACCGCGCGCCGACCGACCACAATCAAGCCGTACAGGGTGATCTGCTCGTAGGCCACCACTTGCCCGCGTTTCTTTTCCCAATGCGGCTCAAAGTAGTTCTTTTTGATCAAGTGCCCCGCCAACGGCTCGATCCAGTCAGATTCAATCTTGGCCACCATCCGCGCATAGAGTTTGGTGGTTTCGACCAGTTCGGCGGTCATCAGCCATTGCGGGCGTTTTTTGCCCAGGCCCGACGACGGGTGAATCCAGAAGCGACGCTGACGCGCGCCCAGGTAATCGCCGTCTTCAGTCTTCTGCCCGATCTGGCTGAGCAAGCCGGACAACACCGCTTTGTGCAGTTTTGGATAGTCGGCCGGCTCTTTATTGACGCTGAGCTGCATGTCGCGGCAGATCAAACTCAGTTGGCGGTGCGAATCGCGCCACTCGCGCAGCCGCAGATAATTCAGGAAGTTTTTGCGGCACCAATTACGCAGCGGGCTCGCGGTCAAGGCCTGGCGCTGCTCTTCGAAGCCGCGCCACACATTGATCAGCGCGGCAAAGTCCGAGTCCACGTCTTTCCACTGCGCGTGGGCCTGATCCGCAGCCTGCTGACGTTCAGGCGGGCGTTCACGCGGGTCTTGCACCGACATCGCACTGGCGACGATCAACACTTCCTGCAAACTGCCCAGCTTGGCGGCTTCAAGCAACATGCGGCCCATGCGCGGGTCCACTGGCAGGCGCGCCAGTTGGCGGCCCAGCGGTGTCAGCTGGTTCTCGCGGTTAACCGCTGACAGCTCTTGCAGCAGGTTGAAACCGTCGGTGATCGCCTTGCCATCCGGCGGCTCGATAAACGGAAACGCGGTAATTTCGCCCAGACGCAGGTGCAGCATCTGCAAGATAACGGCTGCAAGGTTGGTCCGCAGAATCTCGGGGTCGGTAAATTCCGGGCGACCGTTGAAGTCTTCCTCGGCGTACAAGCGCACGCAGATCCCCGGCTCGACCCGTCCGCAGCGGCCTTTACGCTGGTTGGCACTGGCCTGGGAAATAGCTTCGATCGGCAGGCGCTGCACCTTGGCCCGATAGCTGTAACGGCTGATGCGCGCGGTGCCGCTGTCAATCACATAGCGAATACCCGGCACGGTCAACGAGGTTTCTGCAACGTTGGTTGCCAGCACCACGCGACGCCCCGGATGCGACTGGAATATCCGTTGTTGCTCGGCCGATGACAGGCGCGCATACAAAGGCAGAATTTCGGTGTGTTTGAGTTGTGCCTTGCGCAGCATCTCGGCGGCATCGCGGATCTCGCGCTCGCCGGGCAAAAACACCAGCACGTCGCCGGGGCTTTTACGCTCGCTGCGCTCATGGGCGGCGATTTCATCGAGGGTGGCGATGATCGCCTGGTCGACACTCAAGTCCTCTTCGACACTGTTGCCTTCTTCGTCCTGCTCAGAGGTCAGCGGGCGGTACCATGTTTCGACCGGGAAGGTACGACCGGACACTTCAACAATCGGCGCATCGTTGAAGTGTTTGGAAAAACGCTCCAGATCGATGGTGGCCGAGGTGATGATGACTTTGAGGTCCGGGCGCCGTGGCAGGAGGATCTTCAGATAACCGAGCAAAAAGTCGATGTTCAGACTGCGTTCGTGGGCTTCGTCGACGATGATCGTGTCGTAGCGCTCGAGGTAACGGTCGTGCTGGGTTTCGGCCAGCAGTATGCCGTCGGTCATCAGCTTGATCAGGGTGTTGGAATCACTCTGGTCCTCAAACCGCACTTGATAGCCGACCAGCGCCCCCAGCGGTGTGCCCAGTTCTTCCGCGACCCGGCTGGCAACACTGCGCGCAGCAATCCGGCGAGGCTGGGTGTGACCGATCAAGCCGTGCTGGCCGCGGCCAATTTCGAGGCAGATTTTCGGCAATTGAGTGGTTTTACCCGAACCGGTTTCACCGGCCAGAATCAACACCTGATGCTTGAGCAATGCCGCCTTGATCTCGTCGCGCTTGGCGGCAATCGGCAGATTTTCGTCATAACGAATCAACGGCACGCTAGCCGCCCGCGCAGTCACCTGCGCGCACGAGGCCTGCACACGCTCGGCCCAGGCCGCCAGTTTGGCGTCATCAGGCTTCTTGCGCAGCTCATGCAACTGCCGCCGCAGCTTGTGGCGGTCAGCAATCATGGCGTGATCAAGTTTTTTCAACAGTTGGTTGATAGCAGGCGATTCGTCAGTCATCAGGTGCGCAAAAGTCTTGGTAAAGGCAGGCGGCGATTGTCGCAGATTTAAGCAGTTATGCACGAATCTGTAGGAATTGCGCACAACCATTGCCTTGCAGGCTGCATCCCCTACACTGCGCGGCTTAATCCTTGTAAGAGAAACCCTGTGAGATTCGCAGATTTTGTACGCATGCTGTCGCTGGCCGGCATTTGGGGCGCCAGTTTCCTGTTTATGCGAATCATCGCGCCAGTGCTCGGCTCTATTCCCACCGCGTTTTTCAGGGTTTCGATTGCCGCTACCGGCTTGCTGGTGATGTTGGTGCTGATGCGCGTCAGCTGGAACTTCGGCGGTAAATTGAAGGTGGTGTTGATCCTGGGCGTCATCAACTCCGGATTGCCTGCCACGTTGTATTCGGTTGCGGCGCAAGTACTGCCTGCGGGATATTCGGCCATCTTTAATGCAACCACGCCGCTGATGGGGGTATTGATTGGCGGGTTGTTTTTCAGTGAGCAACTCACCCTCACCAAGCTGGCCGGGGTATTTCTCGGGTTATTTGGCGTCGGCGTGTTGACCGGTGCCGGGCCGGTGGCCTTTGACCTGAACTTGTTGATGGGCGCCCTCGCCTGCCTGCTGGCGACGATCTGCTATGGCTTTGCGGGCTTTTTGGCGCGCCGCTGGCTGGACCAGCAAGGCGGGCTGGACCCGCGCCTTTCGGCCATGGGCAGCATGCTCGGGGCGACCTTGTTTCTGTTGCCGTTGTTTGGTCTGAGCCTGCTTAATCAACCGCCAGCCGATTGGGGCGGTGCACGGGTATGGTTGTCGTTGCTGGGGCTTGGGCTGGTGTGCACAGCCTTTGCCTACATCTTGTTCTTCCGTTTACTGACCAACATCGGCCCGGTCAAATCCATGACCGTGACCTTTATGACCCCGCCTTTCGGGATCTTGTGGGGCGCCTTGTTTCTGGGCGAACCGCTGTCGATCGCGCACCTGTACGGCGGGCTGCTGATTGCCGCAGCGTTGTGGCTGGTGCTCAAGCCCAATAAAAATGCCCTGTAGGAGCGAGCTTGCCTCGCGATCTTTTAAAAGATCAAAAGATCGCGAGCAAGCTCGCTCCTACAGGGCGATGCGGGTTAACGGGTAGTTTTACGGAACACGAAGACCAGACCGATGATGATCAAAGCCATGCCGAGTACGCTCAGCAAGGCCAGTTTGTTGCCAAAGATCAAGTAGTCCATAACTGCTGTGACCGCAGGCACCAAGTAGAAAAGGCTGGTGACGTTCACCAGATTTCCCCGGGCGATCATCCGGTACAGCAGCAAGGTCGCCAGCACCGACACCACCAGGCCCATCCACAACACCGGCACCACAAAGCCTGCGCCGTGTTCGAAGTGGAACGGTTGAAACGGCACAAACACCGCGCACAACAGCAACCCGGCCAAGTATTGCAACGGCAATGTGCCCAGCGGGTTCTGGGTAATGCGCTTTTGCATCAAAGTGCCCGCCGTCATGCTTCCCAGCGCCAACAACGCACAGAGCATTCCGCCCCAGGACAAACCGGCCAGACCAATATTCTGGTACACCACCAGAATCAAGCCGGTCAGCCCCAGCATGAGCCCCAATGAACGGCTAAAAGAGTGACGACGCTCCAAAATCACCGCCGTCAGGATCGGCTGCACACCCATCACCGTGGCCATGACGCCGGGCGTGACCTTGAGGTCCAGCGCCAGCAGATAAAAAATCTGATACGCGCCCAGCAGCACCGTCCCGGTGGCCAGTGCGTAGCCAATGGCTTTGGCGCCGCGTGGCATCTGCAGTTTCATCGACGGGATCAACAGCACCAGCGCCAGCAGAGCGATGGCAAAACGAACCAACAGAAAGGCAAAGGGCGAAGCATGGGCCAGACCCCACTTGGAGAAAATCGCGCCGCTGCTCCACAGCAGAACAAACAGGCTCGTGGACGCCGCCGCTAACGCGGATTCTTTAGAAATCGAAAACATGGTTAACACCTGTCATCAGACATAAAAAGCCAACTCAGCCGAAGCTGAAGTTCAATGGTTTTTTAGACGGGTACGGGCAGCCGAAAGCTCAGCTCAGCCCGCAACACCAACACCCGGTGGCGAAACAACGACGTTCACCACGGTGCGGCTGACAGGAGGGGGATAGTGGCTGATCTGCACAGGCTGTTTGCCCCCGCACGGCACCACGCCAGCAAAAACTGCTGGAACGACAACGCTGTGAGTAAGGGAAACCGGCATGTGCTGATTCTTTTGAAGAGAGTGGTATGAGCCATGGGCTCAACGAGCGCTGACTATAACCAGCGCTCGACACTTATTGCAATGACTGAACAGATTTAAAACACCTCGGAGTCCAGTACAAGGTCCGCTAGCGGTATATCGGGACTTGGGGTTTCAATTCGATGCATTTGGCCGCCTTGTCGTACGCTTGGATTAGGACTAGTATCGACCTCACTGATCAATAAACAACCAAAACGGTGGCAATATGCAAGCAATCACCCCGGCACCGTCCCCACTAAAAACCCGGCCCGACGGTAAATCAGAGGGGGCTACTGCTTCACATCATCAGCAGCGCTTTCTACAGGTTGCGTTGAACGGCAGCAAAGCCAATGAGCCAAAAGGTGTTTTAGCGGGCCGCTAATTTAATTTCTTCAATAAAAAACCGCTCATCTAGAGCGGTTTTTTATTGCGTGCCTCAAATCAACCGAACAACCAACGCCACAGCAGTACCAGCACGATAACCGCCAGCACCGGGCGGGCGATGCGGTATAGCTTGGGGTTGCGGCGTTTCCATTGTTTGACTACGCCGCTGAAGCGGTCACTGAAGCTTTTGCTCCAGGCGTAGGCTTTGTTGATGCCGCCTACGCGTTCGTCGTCGAGATTTTGCGGGGCTGTGGCTTTGCCCAGTTGCGCACTGACCCAGCGATTGATGCGGGTCATCAGGCGGCTGGTCAACGGGCGCTCGACGTCGCAAAACAGGATCACGCGGGTGATGTCGGTTTCGTTTTTCACCCAGTGCACGTAGGTCTCATCGAACATCACGTCTTCACCATCGCGCCAGGCGTATTCCTCGCCGTCAACGAAGATGCGGCACGCGTCGGAGTTCGGTGTCGACAGCCCCAGGTGGTAGCGCAAGGAGCCCGCAAACGGATCGCGGTGCGGGTTGAGATGGCTGCCGCCCGGCAACAAGGCAAACATCGCGCCCTTGACGTTGGGGATGCTGTTGACCAGCTCTACGGTTTTAGGGCACAGCAGTTCGGCCGATGGCAGCGGTTTGTCGTACCACTTGAGGTAAAAACGCTTCCAGCCTTTTTTGAAGAATGAGCCAAAGCCGGCGTCGTTGTTCTTTTCGGCGGCGCGGATATAGCCTTCGTCGAACAAGTGCATGGCTTCTTCACGAATGGCTTGCCAGTTGTCTTTGAGGACGTCCAGCTCGGGGAATTTGCTGCGGTCCAGATAAGGCTTGGACGGCACGCCCGAGAATAAGTACATCAGCGCGTTGTAGGGCGCGAAGAATGCGGAGTGGTTGACGAACTGGCGTAACACCGGCAAACGCGCCTTGCCGCGCAAATGCACGTACAGGATGCTGCCGACAAACAGCAGTATGAGCCCTGCCTTGATGGCGAAGGATAAGGTCATGCAACAACTCCTCGAAAATACCGTGCGGCACCAAAAGCCCGCCGTGGCAGCCCGCCATGATAAACACTACCGGCGCAGGACAAAACCCGCGTATTCCAACATTCAGTCTTAAGTACTACGCAATAACGGCGTAATTATGCATAAGCAGGCGTTTAGATCGTTTGATTTGAGTCATCTGTAACAGGTGGGGGCGGGCTTGCTCGCGATTGCGGCTATCGCGAACAAGCCCGCTCCCACGGGAACTTCGGTCTTACTGCTGCAATTCCTGCTCGCTGAACAGGTCGCTGAACAAGAAGCTCGACAGGTAGCGCTCGCCCGAGTCCGGCAGGATCACGACGATGGTCTTGCCCTGCATTTCCGGGGTTTCAGCCAGGCGTGCGGCCACGGCCATGGCTGCACCGCCGGAGATCCCGCTCAAGATGCCTTCATCGTGCATCAGACGCAGGGCCATGGCCTTGGACTCGTCGTCGCCAACCAACTCAACTTTGTCGAGAATCGACAGGTCGAGGTTTTTCGGCACAAAACCTGCGCCAATGCCCTGAATTTTATGCGGCGAGGGCTTGATCTCCTCCCCGGCCAGCGCCTGGGTGATCACCGGCGACGTGATCGGCTCAACGGCGACCGACAGAATCGGCTTGCCCTGGGTGTGTTTGATGTAACGCGATACGCCGGTAATGGTGCCACCGGTGCCCACGCCTGCGACCAGCACATCCACATCGCCGTCTGTATCGTTCCAGATTTCCGGGCCGGTGGTTTTCTCGTGGATCGCCGGGTTGGCCGGGTTATCAAATTGCTGCGGCATAAAGTACTGCTCAGGGTTGCTGGCCTGAATTTCAGTAGCTTTATCAATGGCGCCCTTCATGCCCTTGGCCGGCTCGGTGAGTACCAGTTCAGCCCCCAGCGCCTTAAGCACTTTGCGGCGTTCAAGGCTCATCGAAGACGGCATGGTCAGCACCAATTTGTAACCCCGTGCAGCAGCCACGAAGGCCAGACCGATCCCGGTGTTGCCGGAAGTTGGCTCGATAATGGTCATGCCCGGCTTGAGCACGCCACGGCTCTCGGCGTCCCAGATCATGTTGGCGCCAATCCGGCATTTCACCGAGTAACCAGGGTTACGCCCTTCAATCTTGGCCAGAATGGTCACGCCACGCGGCGCAATTTTGTTGATCTGAATAAGAGGTGTGTTACCGATGGAGTGCGCGTTATCTGCAAAAATGCGGCTCATGGCGGGGTCCTTATGCACCTTTTGGGAAGGCCCCAAGGGTAGGCTTCACAGTTCATCGCGTCCAGTCGTGACGCCTCAGTCAGAGACTGAATAAGGCGTCTGCGTTCACCTGAGGCGGACGCCGCGTTATAGTCGGACATACTTTTTTGTCCCCCGCCCTGCCCTTGCAGGCCTGGATCATGGTTTGAGGAATTGCAGATGAAGTTTGAAGGCACCCGCGCCTACGTGGCCACTGATGACCTGAAACTGGCGGTCAACGCAGCGATCACCCTGGAGCGCCCGCTGCTGGTCAAGGGCGAACCCGGCACCGGCAAGACCATGCTCGCCGAGCAACTGGCCGAGTCCTTTGGCTGCAAGCTGATTACCTGGCACATCAAGTCCACCACCAAGGCCCATCAAGGCCTGTACGAGTACGACGCCGTAAGCCGCTTGCGCGATTCGCAACTGGGCGTGGACAAAGTGCACGATGTGCGCAATTACCTTAAAAAAGGCAAATTATGGGAAGCCTTTGAGGCCGAAGAGCGGGTCATCCTGCTGATCGACGAAATCGACAAGGCCGACATCGAGTTCCCCAACGACCTGCTGCAAGAACTCGACAAGATGGAGTTCTACGTTTACGAGACCGATGAAACCATCAAGGCCAAGGTCCGCCCGATCATCATCATTACCTCCAACAACGAAAAAGAACTGCCGGATGCGTTCCTGCGCCGCTGCTTCTTCCACTACATCAACTTCCCGGATCGCACCACACTGCAGAAGATCGTCGACGTGCACTTCCCTGACATCAAGAAAGAGCTGGTCAGTGAAGCGCTGGACGTGTTCTTCGATGTCCGAAAAGTACCCGGCCTGAAGAAAAAACCGTCGACGTCCGAGCTGGTGGATTGGCTCAAGCTGCTGATGGCCGACAACATTGGCGAAGCGGTGTTGCGTGAGCGCGACCCGACCAAAGCGATCCCGCCACTGGCCGGCGCGCTGGTGAAAAACGAGCAGGACGTGCAGTTGCTGGAGCGACTGGCGTTTATGAGCCGTCGCGGCAATCGCTGATTTTTCAAGAAGGCGATAAGCATGCTGCTTAATCTGTTCAATGAAATGCGTGCGGCCAAGGTGCCGGTTTCGGTGCGCGAACTGCTGGACTTGATCAACGCGCTGAAAAACCGTGTGACATTCGCCGACATGGACGAGTTTTATTACTTGGCGCGTACGATCCTGGTGAAGGACGAGCGCCATTTTGACAAGTTTGACCGTGCCTTCGGCGCCTATTTCAACGGTTTGAAAAACCTCAATGAACACCTTGAGGCGCTGATCCCTGAGGACTGGTTACGTAAAGAGTGTGAACGCTCGTTGAGTGACGAAGACCGCGCGCAGTTGCAGTCGCTGGGCGGCCTGGACAAGCTGATCGAGGCGTTCAAACAGCGCCTTGAGGAACAGAAGGAACGCCATGCCGGTGGCAACAAGTGGATCGGTACCGGCGGCACCAGCCCGTTTGGTTCGGGCGGTTATCACCCCGAAGGGATTCGAGTTGGCGATGCCGGGGCGCGTCAGGGCAAGGCGGCAAAAGTCTGGGAACAGCGCGAATACAAGAACCTTGATGATCAAGTCGAGTTGGGCACCCGCAATATCAAGGTAGCGTTGCGCCGCCTGCGCAAGTTTGCCCGCCAGGGCGCCGCCGATGAGCTGGATATCGACGGCACCATCGACCACACCGCCCGTGATGCCGGGTTGTTGAATATCCAGATGCGGCCCGAGCGGCGCAACAACATCAAGCTGTTGTTGCTGTTCGATATTGGCGGCTCGATGGATTCCCACGTGAAAACCTGCGAGGAGTTGTTCTCGGCCTGCAAGACCGAGTTCAAGCATTTGGAGTACTACTACTTCCACAACTTTATTTATGAGTCGATGTGGAAAAACAACCAGCGTCGCCACGTCGAACGTATCGCTACACAAGATGTGCTCAACACCTACGGCGCCGATTACAAAGTGATTTTTATCGGTGACGCAGCGATGGGCCCGTATGAAATCACCCACGCCGGGGGCAGTGTCGAGCACTGGAACGAAGAGCCGGGCTACAAGTGGATGCAGCGTTTTATGGAGAAATATAAAAAGCTGATCTGGATTAACCCGTATCCGAAAGACACCTGGAAATACTCCGCATCGACCGGGATTGTGCAGGACCTGGTTGAAGACCGGATGTACCCGCTGACCCTGGACGGGCTGGAAGAAGGGATGCGGTTTTTGGCTAAGTAATCCCGTTTTTTTGTAGGAGCGAGCTTGCCTCGCGATCTTTTTAAAAGATCAAAAGATCGCGAGGCAAGCTCGGTCCGA
>NZ_JBEOPQ010000071.1:0-25276 GCF_040310285.1 Pseudomonas sp. HY2-MNA-CIBAN-0224
ATTCAGCGTCGTGGAGTAGGCCTCCCGGCTTGCAAATTTTTGAAACATCAAAAGATCGCGAGACAAGCTCGCTCCTACAGAGGTTTGAGCATTGCTTGCCGCTCTGCCCCCCGCTCATTAGACTTACGCCTCATTTGAATGAGAGCAGGGTCAATGCCAGCTGCCTTTCCCCCCGATTCCGTTGGTCTGGTCGTGCCGCAAATCGCGCACTTCAGCGAACCGCTGGCGTTAGCCTGTGGCCGTTCACTGCCTGCCTATGATCTGATTTACGAAACCTATGGCCAGCTCAATGCCACGGCCAGCAATGCCGTGCTGATCTGCCACGCGCTTTCCGGGCATCACCATGCGGCCGGTTACCACAGTGCCGACGAGCGCAAGCCCGGCTGGTGGGACAGCTGCATCGGCCCCGGCAAGCCGATCGACACCAACAAGTTCTTCGTGGTCAGCCTCAACAATCTTGGCGGCTGCAATGGCTCAACCGGCCCAAGCAGCCTCAACCCTGAAACCGGCCGCCCGTTTGGCGCTGATTTCCCGGTGCTGACAGTGGAAGACTGGGTGCACAGCCAGGCCCGTCTGGCCGACCGTTTGGGCATCAACCAGTGGGCCGCCGTAATCGGTGGCAGCCTGGGCGGCATGCAGGCGTTGCAGTGGAGCATCAGCTACCCGGATCGCCTGCGCCATTGCCTGGCCATTGCTTCGGCGCCTAAATTGTCCGCGCAGAACATCGCGTTCAACGAAGTGGCGCGTCAGGCCATCCTCACCGACCCTGAGTTCCACGGCGGTTCGTTCCAGGAACAAGGCGTGATCCCCAAGCGTGGCCTGATGCTGGCGCGCATGGTCGGGCACATCACTTACCTGTCCGATGACTCCATGGGCGAGAAATTCGGCCGTGGCCTGAAGAACGAAAACCTCAACTACGACTTCCACAGCGTCGAGTTCCAGGTAGAAAGCTACCTGCGCTATCAGGGTGAGGAGTTTTCCGGGCGTTTCGACGCCAATACCTACCTGTTGATGACCAAGGCGCTGGACTACTTCGACCCGGCCGCCAACTACAACGACGACCTGGCCAAAACCTTTGCCGGGGCCAAGGCACGCTTTTGCGTGATGTCATTCACCACCGACTGGCGCTTCTCGCCGGCGCGCTCGCGTGAGCTGGTGGATGCGCTGATGGCGGCGAAAAAAGACGTTTGCTACCTCGAGATCGATGCACCGCAAGGCCATGACGCCTTCCTGATTCCGATCCCGCGCTACCTGCAAGCCTTCAGCAACTACATGAACCGAATAGACCTGTGAGAACGCCATGAGAGCCGACCTGGAAATCATCCAAGACTGGATCCCCGCTGGCAGCCGCGTACTCGACCTCGGTTGTGGTGATGGCGAACTGCTGAGCTGGCTGCGCGACAACAAGCAAGTCACCGGCTACGGCCTGGAAAACGACCCGGACAACATTGCCGAGTGCGTGGCCAAAGGCATCAACGTGATCGAGCAAGACCTGGACAAAGGGCTGGGCAACTTTGCCAGCAACAGCTTTGACATCGTGGTCATGACCCAGGCGCTGCAAGCGGTGCACTACCCTGACCGGATCCTCGACGAGATGCTGCGCGTCGGGCGCCAGTGCATCATTACCTTCCCGAACTTCGGTCACTGGCGTTGCCGCTGGTATCTGGCCAGCAAAGGCCGCATGCCCGTGTCCGAGTTTCTGCCGTACACCTGGTACAACACGCCGAACATTCACTTCTGCACCTTCGAAGACTTTGAAGAGCTGTGCCGTGAGCGCGAAGCCCGTGTGATCAACCGCCTTGCTGTAGATCAACAACACCGGCACGGATGGGCGAGTAAGTTATGGCCTAACCTGTTGGGTGAGATTGGCATTTACCGTGTCAGCAGTCCTGGCCTGCAGGATCACCAAATCGCGGTTTAAATCAGGGTTCACAAGGAGAAGGGCTATGGGTCGGATTGGATTACTGCTGCTGTCGATGTGCTTCGCCGTTCAGGCGATGGCTGCGGGGGCCACCCAAGTGGGCGGCACCGTGGTCAACTACAACGCCTTCATGACCAACTTCCTGAGCCCTGAGATCACCGCCAGGTACGGCCTGCAACGCAGTGACCAACTGGGTGCGCTGAACTTCAATTTGTCCAAAGATGATCAAAAAATAGCCAGCACGATCAAGGGCACTTACCGCGAAACCGGCGATAAAAAAGCTAAACCGCTCACCTTCAAACAGGTGATCAATGACCAGGGAGCGATTGATTACTTCGCCCAGTTCCCGGTCCAGCCCGCTAAAGTCTATGTGTTCGCCATTGAGCTTAAGGTCAACGGCGAAACCAAAGACATCGAATTTTCCCAAGAGGTCGCTCCGCTCCAATGATTAACCTTACGCAACTGGTTTTGGCTAGCCACAACGCCGGCAAACTCAAAGAACTTCAGGCCATGCTCGGCGAGTCGGTGCAGTTGCGCTCGATTGGAGAATTCAGCAGCGTCGAGCCGGATGAAACCGGCTTGTCGTTCGTTGAAAACGCGATTCTTAAAGCGCGCAACGCGGCACGTATCTCGGGCTTGCCGGCACTGGCAGACGACTCGGGGCTGGCGGTGGACTTTCTCGGTGGCGCACCGGGCATCTACTCGGCCCGTTATGCCGACGGCAAAGGCGATGCGGCGAACAACGCCAAGCTGCTCGACGCCTTAAAAGACGTGCCAGAAGCCGAGCGCGGCGCGCAATTTGTGTGCGTGCTGGCGCTGGTACGCCACGCGGACGACCCGTTGCCGATTATCTGCGAAGGCTTGTGGCACGGCCGCATCCTGCCCGCAGCCAGCGGCGAGCACGGCTTTGGTTACGACCCGCTGTTTTGGGTGCCGGAGCGCAACTGCTCCAGCGCTGAACTCAGCCCGGCCGAGAAAAACCAGTTGAGCCACCGCGCCCGTGCCATGGACTTGCTGCGTCAGCGTTTGGGCCTGAAATGACCCATGACACCCCTTCACAGCCGCTCTATCTGGGTGCGGCTGGCTTTACTCAGCAGGCGCCGCGCGCGCCGCTGACGCAACTGCCACCCCTGTCGCTGTACATCCATATTCCGTGGTGCGTGCGCAAATGCCCGTACTGCGACTTCAACTCGCACACTGCAAGCCCGGTGCTGCCCGAAGAAGAATACGTCGACGCGCTGCTGGCCGACCTCGATCAAGACCTGCACGCGGTCTATGGCCGCGAGCTGAGCTCGATCTTTTTTGGCGGCGGCACGCCGAGCCTGTTCAGCGCCCAGGCGCTGGGCCGCTTGCTCAAGGGGGTCGAAGCGCGCATCCCGTTTGCCAGCGACATCGAAATAACCCTCGAAGCCAACCCCGGCACGTTTGAGCAAGAAAAGTTTGTGGCCTACCGCCAACTGGGGATCAATCGCCTGTCGATTGGCATCCAGAGTTTTCAGCAAGAAAAACTCCAGGCGCTGGGCCGTATCCACAACGGTGACGAAGCCGTGCGCGCCGCCGGGATGGCGCGTCAGGCGGGCTTTGATAACTTCAACCTCGACTTGATGCACGGTTTGCCCGATCAGAGCCTGGAAGACGCCCTGAGCGACTTGCGCCAGGCCATTGCCCTCAAACCGACACATCTGTCGTGGTATCAACTGACGCTGGAACCCAACACGGTGTTCTGGAACAAGCCGCCTGATTTGCCCGAAGACGACACCTTGTGGGACATCCAGGAAGCGGGCCAGGCGTTGCTCGCCGAACACGGCTACGCCCAATACGAAGTGTCGGCCTACGCCCAGCCAGGTCGCCCGGCGCGGCACAACCTGAACTACTGGAGCTTTGGCGACTTTATCGGTATTGGCGCTGGCGCTCATGGGAAATTGAGCCATCCTGATGGCCGAATTGTCCGCACCTGGAAGACCCGTCTTCCAAAGGACTACCTCAATCCAGCCAAAAACTTTCAAGCCGGTGAGAAAACCCTGACAGCGGAAGAGCTACCGTTTGAGTTTCTAATGAACGCCTTGCGTCTGACCGACGGCGTCGACTCATCGCTCTACCCGCAGCGCACCGGTTTACCTCTTGAGAGTTTGAACGAGGGACGGCAGGCGGCAGAACAAAGCGGCTTATTGCAGGTCGAACCGACACGCTTGGCGGCGACCGCCCGAGGGCAGTTGTTTCTCAACGACTTGTTACAGCACTTTCTGATCTAAGGAACGCGAATGGACTTGGTACTTGACCTGCTTGCCACCGTGTCACGCTGGAGCCGCAGCCATCTCTCCGAGATATCCCTGGCCCTTATTGGCTGCCTGCTGGTGCTGTTTGGTGCGGACTTTAAAGGGTGGGTCGAACAGCGTCTGGGCAGCATCGCCGGTGCTTTGCGCGTTCCCTTGATGGCCCTGCTGTGCCTGATCGGCAGCGGCGCCGCCCTGATCTACGCCACCCCATGGGTTGAGCGCGGTCTGAGCCAATTCAACAACTACAGCCTGGCGCCGGTGTTGTTGGTGGTACTGGTGTTGATCGGCGTAGTCGCAGATCGCCGCGGATAACCCCGCCCCCCCCTGTAGGAGCGAGCTTGCCTCGCGATCTTTTGATCTTTTAAAAGATCGCGAGACAAGCTCGCTCCTACAGAGGATTGCGTTTTTTACGCCAACTTCTCGAACTTCAAATCCCACACGCCATGGCCAAGACGTTCGCCACGGCGTTCGAATTTGGTCACCGGGCGCTCGGCCGGGCGTGGGACGCACAGGCCGTCTTCGGCCAGGTTGCGGTACCCCGGCGCGACGTTCATGACTTCCAGCATGTACTCGGCATACGGTTCCCAGTCGGTCGCCATGTGCAGCACGCCACCCACTTTCAGCTTGGAACGCACCAGTTCGGCAAACGATGCCTGGACGATGCGGCGCTTGTGGTGACGGCTCTTGTGCCATGGGTCCGGGAAGAACAGCAGCAGGCGGTCGAGGCTGTTGTCAGCCACGCAGCGGGTCAGGACTTCGATCGCGTCGCAGTCGTATACCCGCAGGTTGGTCAGGCCTTGGGTGAGCACGCCGTTGAGCAGCGCGCCCACACCCGGACGGTGAACCTCGACGCCGATGAAGTCTTGCTCAGGCGAAGCCGCCGCCATTTCCAGCAGGGAGTGACCCATGCCGAAGCCGATTTCTAGGGTGCGCGGGGCCGAGCGACCAAACACCTGGTCGTAATCGACCGGCGCATCGGCCAGCGGCAGTACGTACAGCGGCGCGCCTTGATCCAGGCCGCGTTGCTGGCCTTCGGTCATGCGCCCGGCACGCATCACAAAGCTCTTGATGCGGCGGTGCTGGCGGTCGTCGCCTTCTTCCAGGGTTGGGGTGTCGAGTGATTCAGTCATCAGTGGCTCTTACTTGATCAGACCATCCAGCGGCGAGGAGGCGCTGGCATAGAGTTTTTTCGGCATGCGCCCGGCCAGATACGCCAGACGGCCCGCCACAATGGCGTGCTTCATGGCTTCGGCCATGATGATTGGATGCTGGGCGTTGGCGATGGCTGAGTTCATCAGCACAGCTTCGCAGCCCATTTCCATGGCGATGGTGGCGTCGGAGGCAGTGCCTACGCCCGCGTCCACCAGCACCGGGATTTTCGCTTCTTCCAGAATGATCCGCAGGTTGTACGGGTTGCAGATGCCCAACCCCGTGCCGATCAGGCCCGCCAGCGGCATGACCGCGATACAGCCCATGGCTTCAAGCTCGCGGGCGATGATCGGGTCATCGCTGGTGTACACCATCACGTCAAAACCGTCCTTGACCAGCACTTCGGCGGCCTTGAGGGTCTCGATCACGTTCGGGAACAGGGTTTTCTGGTCTGCCAGCACTTCAAGTTTGACCAGGTTGTGGCCGTCGAGCAGCTCACGGGCCAGTCGGCAGGTACGCACGGCTTCAACCGCGTCGTAGCACCCGGCGGTGTTCGGCAGGATGGTGTAGCGATCTGGCGGCAACACGTCGAGCAGGTTCGGCTCGCCGGGGTTTTGCCCGATGTTGGTACGACGCACAGCGACGGTGACGATTTCTGCGCCCGAGGCTTCGATGGCCAGACGGGTTTCTTCCAGGTCACGGTATTTGCCGGTGCCTACCAGCAAACGCGACTGGTACGTACGGCCGGCCAACACGAAAGGCTTGTCGCTGCGAACATTGCTCATCGGGAATCCTCTTCTGATTGTGTGCACTGTGGACAGGGGTGAAGCGGGGCCTGCTGACTAGCCGCCACCGATGGCATGAACCACTTCGACCTGATCGCCTTCTTTGAGCACCGTTTCGCCATGCTGGCTGCGCGGCACGATGTCCAGGTTAAGCTCGACGGCGACACGGCGGCCTGTCAGTTCCTGGAGGGCCAACAAGCCAGCGACGGTCTCGCCGTCCGGCAGTTCAAAGGATTCACCGTTCAACTGAATGTGCATGCGCGACGCTGCCATCATTTTTAGGGGTCAGCATTCTAGCCCGATCAGTCAGGGCGACCCAAGCCATTCGTCCTACAGACTTAACTAACGCGCCAGGCGGCCAGACCCAGGCATAACCAGCCCGCCAAAAAGCCGAGGCCACCGATGGGGGTGATCATCCCCAGCTTGCTGATACCGGTCATTGTCAGCACGTACAAACTGCCGGAGAACAGCACAATGCCCAGCGCAAAACAGATACCGGCCCACGTCACCAGGCGGCTTTGCAGTTGCGTTGCCAGCAGCGCGACGCCAATCAAGGCCAGGGCGTGGACCAGTTGATAGGTCACACCGGTATGAAAAATAGCCAGGTATTGCTCACTCAGGCGGCCTTTCAGGCCATGGGCCGCGAATGCGCCGAGGGCAACGCCGGTAAAGCCAAAGAATGCGGCCAACATCAGGAAAACACGCAACATGGTTCACTCCCTTCAGGGTCATCGAATAGCGCAGGGTCTGTATAATGGCCCGCTCAACGGGTTCGGCCAAGCCATCTATGCTGCGTAATCTTCTACATCGCGTCCTTAAAGCCCTGCTGTGGTTTGCAGCGGGCAGTGCGTTGCTGGTGCTGATTTTCCGCTGGGTGCCGCCGCCGGGCACCGCGCTGATGGTCGAGCGCAAGGTTGAATCGTGGTTCGACGGCCAGCCCATTGACCTGCAACGCAGCTGGCGGCCCTGGGATGACATCTCCAACGAGCTGAAAGTGGCGGTGATTGCGGGCGAAGATCAGAAATTCGCCGAGCACTGGGGCTTTGACTTCGGCGCGATCAGGGCGGCGTTCGTGCATAACGAAAAGGGCGGCACCGTGCGCGGCGCCAGCACGCTGAGCCAGCAGGTGTCGAAAAACCTGTTTTTGTGGTCGGGCCGCAGTTGGCTGCGCAAAGGGCTCGAAGCCTGGTTTACCGGGTTGATTGAGCTGTTATGGCCCAAGCAGCGGATCCTTGAGGTGTACCTCAATAGCGCCGAATGGGATGAAGGGGTGTTTGGCGCACAGGCCGCGGCGCAGCATCACTTTGGCGTCGACGCCAAAAACCTCTCGCGCCAGCAGGCCAGCCAGCTGGCTGCCGTATTGCCCAACCCGCGTAACTGGAGCGCCAGCCACCCGACGCCCTACGTGGCCAGCCGCGCTGCCTGGATTCGCCAGCAAATGCGCCAATTGGGCGGCGACAATTACCTCACCACCCTGAACACCTCCCGCAGCGACAAGCCCTGGGCGGAGTAAAGCAACTGGAACTGCCGCACCGTCTTCGACGCCGCGCTGTCGCTTAGCAAACAGGCTACCGACTATCTCTAGCATCCCCCAATCGGTTCCCTCTCCTTCGGGAGAGGCGTGGTGAGAGGCGTCTTAGATCAAGATCAAAAGATCGCGAGGCAAGCTCGCTCCTACAGGGTATTTGCCCACAAACAAAAACGCCCCGATCAGATCGGGGCGTTTTTTTGACAGTCGCGTTAAGCGGCGATCGAGAGTTTGAGCTTGTTCATCGCGCTTTTTTCCAGCTGACGAATGCGCTCTGCAGACACGTTGTACTTTTGCGCTAGGTCGTGCAGCGTGGCTTTCTCTTCAGCCAACCAGCGCTGATACAGAATGTCACGGCTACGGTCGTCCAACACTTCCAGCGCTTCGTGCAGGTTGGTGTTGGAGTTGTCGGTCCAGTCAGCATCTTCCAGTTGACGCGCCGGGTCGTACCGGTGGTCTTCCAGGTAGTTGGCTGGCGACTGGAATGCACTGTCGTCGTCAGCTTCTGCTGCCGGATCAAAGGCCATGTCCTGACCGGTCAGGCGGCTTTCCATTTCGCGCACTTCGCGAGGCTCTACGCCCAGGCTTTCAGCCACACGATGGACTTCTTCGTTGTTCAGCCAGGCCAGACGTTTTTTCTGGCTGCGCAGGTTGAAGAACAGTTTGCGCTGGGCCTTGGTGGTCGCGACTTTCACGATCCGCCAGTTACGCAGAATGAACTCGTGGATCTCTGCCTTGATCCAGTGCACGGCGAACGACACCAGACGCACACCCATTTCGGGGTTGAAGCGTTTGACCGCCTTCATCAGGCCGACGTTACCTTCCTGGATCAGGTCTGCCTGAGCCAGGCCATAACCCGAGTAACTACGGGCAATGTGTACAACAAAACGCAGGTGGGCGAGCACCATCTGCCGAGCCGCCCCCAAATCCTGCTCATAGTAGAGACTCTCGGCCAGTTCACGCTCCTGCTCAGGTGTCAGCAGTGGAATGCTGTTCACCGTGTTGACATAGGCCTCCAGGTTCGCACCGGGGACCAACGCATACGCAGGTTGCAAAGAAGTGGTCATACGAATAAACCTCCGTCTCACATAACTCGTGCAGTTCAGCACTGCGAAAGTTGACCGGAAACTGTGAAAAAAGTTCCGAAAAAAGCTGAAAAGGTCAACATGTATAAAGCAATTACTTAGGCGAAAGCTCACGTAAGTGACGTGCGACTGCAATCCATGCACCGATATACCCTAACAGCACCGCGCCAAGCAATAGCGACAGACCATCGGCTACCGGCACTCCGGCTAGCGCAAAATCGCTGCCATACAATCCCGCCAGCCCGACAACCGCGTCGTTGAGCCAGTTCAAACCGAATGCCAACACCCCCCAGGAAAGAATCCCGGCGCCAAACCCGTAAAGCGCGCCCATGTACAGAAACGGCCTACGCACGTAGCTGTCTGTACCACCGACCAGCTTGATCACTTCAATTTCGATCCGACGGTTCTCGATGTGCAGACGAATGGTGTTACCGATCACCAGCAGCAACGCCGAGACCAGCAAAACGGTCAAACCAAACACAAAACGGTCACCCAGCTTGAGGATCGCCGCCAAGCGTTCGACCCAGACTAGATCAAGTTGCGCCTGTTGCACTTTCGGCAACTCGGAAAGTCGTTCGCGCAAGGCCTCAAGGGTGGCTTTATCGACCTCATTGGGGGTCACCAGCACCACGCCCGGCAACGGGTTGTCCGGCAGCTCTTTGAGCGCTTCGCCCAAGCCAGACTGCTGCTGGAACTCATCCAGGGCCTTTTCGCGGCTGATGAATTCAGCGTCCGCGACCCCCGGCATACCTTTTATCTGATTGCTTAATTGTTCGCCCTGCGAGTTGCTGGCGTCCATTTGCAGGTACAGCGAAATTTGCGCAGCGCGCTGCCATGAACCGCCCAGGCGCTCGACGTTGCTCAGCAACAGCGACAAGCCCATCGGCAAGCTCAGGGCGACGGCCATCACCAAGCAGGTAAAAAAGCTGCCAATCGGCTGCTTGCCCAAGCGGCGCAAGCTGTCGAGCAGACTGGCGCGGTGCGACTCTACCCAGGCGTGGAACAACATCCCAAAACTGGGGCCATCGTCTTCGTCGTGTTTTTTCTTTTTCGGCGGCTGTGGATCGGCCGCCTTGGGTGCCACGCGTTCGGACACCTTGGGGCTGCGAGTGGCACTCATTGTCCGGCCTCCCCGTCGCCAATCAATCGGCCACGCTGCAAGGTCAGCATGCGGTGGCGCATACGCGCGATCAGTGCCAGGTCGTGGCTGGCAATCAGTACGCTGGTACCCAAACGGTTGATGTCTTCAAATACGCCCATAATTTCCGCCGCCAAACGCGGGTCGAGGTTGCCGGTAGGTTCATCTGCCAGCAGCAAGGCTGGACGATGGACGATGGCTCGGGCAATGCCGACGCGTTGTTGTTGGCCGGTGGACAAGTCGCCAGGGTACAGCTCGGCTTTGTCCGACAGCGACACGCGGTCCAGCGCGGAGTCGACGCGCTTGGCAATTTCCGGCTTGGACAAGCCCAGAATCTGCAACGGCAGCGCGACGTTGTTGAACACCGTGCGATCAAACAACAGTTGGTGGTTCTGGAAGACCACGCCGATCTGGCGACGCAAAAAAGGAATCTGCGCGTTGCTGATCTGGCTCAGGTCCTGGCCCGCCAGCAGCAATTTGCCGCTGGTAGGGCGTTCCATCGCCAGCAACAGCCGCAACAGCGTGCTTTTGCCCGCGCCGGAGTGGCCGGTGACAAACAGAAACTCGCCGCGCCGGACCCGGAAGCTCAGCTCGTGCAGGCCCACGTGTCCATTTGGATAGCGTTTACCGACCTGCTCGAAACGAATCATGGACGCTCCCGCTCCGCAAACAGAGCCTGAACAAAAGGTTCGGACTCAAAGGTACGCAAATCATCGATGCCTTCACCGACGCCGATAAAGCGGATCGGGATGTTGAACTGCTTGGCCAGGGCGAAGATCACCCCGCCTTTGGCCGTGCCGTCGAGCTTGGTCAGCGCCAGGCCGGTCAAAGCCACGGTCTGGTTAAACTGCTTGGCCTGGTTGATAGCGTTCTGCCCGGTGCCAGCGTCGAGCACCAGCAGCACTTCGTGCGGGGCTTCTTCGTCGAGCTTGCCGATCACCCGGCGGACTTTTTTCAGTTCTTCCATCAGGTTGTCTTTGGTGTGCAGACGACCGGCGGTGTCGGCGATCAACACGTCGATGCCCCGCGCCTTGGCAGCTTGCACCGCGTCAAAGATCACCGAGGCCGAGTCGGCGCCCGTGTGCTGGGCGATCACCGGGATGTGGTTACGCTCGCCCCAGACCTGCAACTGCTCGACCGCTGCGGCACGGAAGGTATCACCGGCCGCCAGCATGACTTTTTTGCCTTCCAGTTGCAGTTTTTTCGCCAGCTTGCCGATGGTGGTGGTTTTACCCGCACCGTTGACGCCGACCACCAGAATCACAAACGGCTTGTTGCGGGCTTCGATTTTCAGCGGCTGTTCAACCGGCTTGAGCATGGCGGCCAGCTCGTCCTGCAACGACTTGTACAGCGCGTCGGCGTCGGTCAGCTGCTTGCGTGCGACCTTCTGCGTCAGGTTCTTGATGATCACCGAGGTCGCTTCAACGCCCACGTCGGCCGTCAGCAAACGGGTTTCGATTTCGTCCAGCAGGTCGTCATCAATGACTTTTTTGCCGAGGAACAGGCTGGCCATGCCTTCGCCAATGCTGGCGCTGGTTTTGGACAAACCTTGTTTGAGGCGGGCAAAGAAACCGACTTTGGTTTCTGCCACAGGAGCAGGCGTCGGCGCGGGCGGCTCGACCACGGGCGCAGGTGCAACCACCACGGCAACAGGCGCTGGAGCTGGAGCTGGAGCTGGAGCAACCGGCTCAGGCTCAGGCAGGGTCTCAACCACCTCAAGCACCGGCTCAACGACTTCAACCACCGCAACCACAGGCTCTGGCTCTGGAATCGGCGGCACGATGTGCGGCGCTTCCACGTCTTCGACCAGGGCAACCGGCTCCTCGGGCACCGGCAACGGCGGCCATGGCTCAGGTTTGGCCGCTTCAACCACAGGGGCAGCGACCACTTCTGGCACGGGCTCGACCACCACCGGTGTGGCTTCGATCAACGGCTCGGGGGTGACTTCAGGCGCAGGCGCTGGCTGTTCAACGACGGTTTCCTGCGGTTTTCTGCGCAGCCATCCGAACAGGCCTTTCTTCTCGCCAGCCGCAGCTGGGTTCTTCTTGTCGTCGTTGGAACCAAACATGGAGGACGGCTATCTCATCGTAGCGACGCGCCACTGTGGCGCCCCGGCAAATAATATTCGGTGTGAAAAAGACTGTTTTTTTGTCAGCTCGTTCGCACACAGCTTATTCAAGGTGTAAAGAAACACCTCTATAACTTCGTCTTATCTCGGACATGGAACGGGAAATACGGCAAAAAAAGGAAATTTACCGGGATACCTCCACACTTCCAAGTCGGCTCCTATACTGCCCGATCACAGGTTGTCTGATCGTGGCGGGCTTGATAGGCGTGGCCGCCAGTAAAACGGATCAGTATCCTAGCACCTCCTCCCCCGCAGACGCTAAGGCCAAGCGGGCAGCCCAACAGGTTTAAAAACGAATGAATCATCTCGCCCGCTGCGCTGCTGGCCTGTTGCTCAGCACCGTTTTGCTCCCGCTATCGGCCTTTGCCGCCGATGCGCAACCCACCCATGAGTTCCGTCTGGACAATGGCCTTAAGGTCATCGTGCGCGAAGACCACCGCGCACCCGTGGTGGTCTCGCAGGTCTGGTACAAAGTCGGTTCCAGTTACGAGACGCCCGGCAAGACAGGCCTGTCCCACGCCCTTGAGCACATGATGTTCAAAGGCAGCAATAAAGTCGGCCCCGGTGAAGCCTCGTTGATCCTGCGCGACCTCGGCGCCCAGGAAAACGCCTTCACCAGCGATGACTACACCGCGTATTACCAGGTGTTGGCCCGCGACCGCCTGGGCGTTGCCTTTGAGCTCGAAGCCGACCGCATGGCCAGCCTTCGCCTGCCGCCCGAAGAGTTCAAGCGCGAAATCGAGGTGATTAAAGAAGAACGTCGCCTGCGCACCGACGACCAGCCGATGAGCAAGGCGTACGAAATTTTTAGCGCCATGGCCTACCCGTCCAGCGGCTACCACACGCCTACCATCGGCTGGATGGTTGATCTGGAGCGCATGAACGTTGCCGAACTGCGCGCCTGGTACGAAGAGTGGTACGCCCCCAACAACGCCACCCTGGTGGTGGTCGGCGACGTAACCCCGGATGAAGTCAAAACCCTGGCCCAGCGCTACTTTGGCCCGGTGCCAAAACGTGACATCCCGATTGCCAAAGTGCCGCTTGAACTGGCCACGCCCGGCGAGCGCCTGCTCAAGATCAACGTGCAGACCCAACTGCCGAGCCTGATGATGGCTTTCAACGTGCCGAGTATCGCAACCGCCAAAGACCCGCTCAGCGCCAACGCGCTGCGCCTGATCGCGGCGCTGCTGGACGGCGGCTACAGCGCGCGCATGTCCTCGCAGCTTGAGCGCAAAGAGGAGTTGGTGTCGGGCGCCTCGTCCAACTACAACGCCTTCACCCGTGGCGACAGCCTGTTCCTGATTACAGCCATGCCCAACAGCCAGAAAAAAGTCACCCTGGCCCAGACGGAAGCCGGTGTATGGCGCCTGCTGGACGACCTGAAAAAGACCCCGCCGTCAGCCGAAGAACTGGAGCGTGTGCGCGCTCAAGTCATTGCCAACCTGGTGTACGAGCGCGACTCCATTACCTACCAGGCCACCTCGATTGGCCAACTGGAAACCGTCGGTCTGTCGTGGAAGCTGATGGACAGCGAACTGGCTGACCTGCAAAAAGTCACCCCGGCCGATATTCAGCAGGCCGCACGCACCTACTTCACTCGCGACCGTCTGAGCGTTGCGCACGTACTGCCCGAGGAGAAAACCCATGAGTGAGCGTAAAGGTCCACGCTTCGCCCTGCTCGCCCTGACCACGGCGGTTCTGGTGGGTGCACTCGGCTACTCCTTCATCAGCCCGAGCGAATCGGTTGCCGGCCCAACCCTGGATTCAGCCAAAACCGAGCGCAAGCTTGAGTCTCTGGCAGAACTCGACGGCAAGGCGCCGACCAACCGCAAGCTGGACATCCAGACCTGGCAAACCGCCGAAGGCTCCAAAGTGCTGTTCGTCGAAGCCCGGGAACTGCCGATGTTCGACCTGAGCCTGACCTTCGCGGCGGGCAGCAGCCAGGATGGCAACACGCCAGGCATCGCCGTGCTGACCAACGCCATGCTTAACGAAGGTGTGGCCGGCAAAGACGTCAGCGCCATTGCTCAAGGCTTTGAAGGCCTCGGCGCAGCGTTTGGCAATGGCGCCTACCGCGACATGGCCATCACCTCGTTGCGCAGCTTGAGCGATAAAGACAAACGCACCCCGGCGCTCAATCTGTTTGCTGAAGTGGTGGGTAAACCCACGTTCCCGGCCGACTCGCTGGCGCGAATCAAAAACCAGCTGCTGGCCGGTTTTGAAGTCCAGAAGCAAAACCCCGGCAAACTGGCCAGCAATGAGCTGTTCAGCCGCCTGTACGGCAACCACCCGTACGCCCACCCGACAGATGGCTCTGCGCAAAGCATCTCGGCCATTACCCTCGATCAGATCAAGGCCTTCCACAACAAGACCTACACCGCAGGTAACGCGGTGATTGCGATTGTGGGCGACCTGTCCCGTGCCGAGGCCGAGGCCATGGCGTCGCAAGTGTCAGCAGCCCTGCCAAAAGGCCCGGCCGTGGCCAAGATCGCAGAGCCGGTTGAGCCCAAAGCAGGCGTCAACCACATCGAGTTCCCGTCCAAGCAGACTCACTTGCTGCTGGCCCAACTGGGCGTTGGCCGCGATGACCCTGACTACCCTGCGCTGCTGCTGGGCAACAAGGTTCTGGGTGGTGGTGGCTTCGGGACGCGCCTGATGACCGAAGTACGTGAAAAACGCGGCCTGACCTACGGCGTGTACTCCAACTTCAGCCCGATGGAGGCCCGCGGCCCGTTCCAGATCAATCTGCAAACCCGTGCCGAATTGAGCGAGGGCACGCTCAAACTGGTTGAAGACATCTTGGCTGATTACCTGAAAAACGGCCCGACACAAAAAGAACTCGACGATGCCAAGCGTGAGTTTGCCGGCAGCTTCCCGCTGTCGACCGCCAGCAACGCCGCCATCGTCGGCCAACTGGGCGCGATAGGCTTCTATGACCTGCCGTTGGACTACCTGGAAAAACTCCGCGAGCAGTCCCAGAATCTGACCACCGAGCAAGTCAAGAACGCCATGAGCAAGCACTTGAGCGCCGACAAAATGGTCGTAGTGACCGCCGGCCCAACCGTGCCGCAAAAACCACTGCCACCTCCTACCGACAAACCTTCAGAGCAACCTCTTGGGGTTCCGGAGCATTAATGGCAAAGCCAAAAAACACATCGCACTCAGGTGCAGGTCAATTACGCATCATTGCCGGGGAATGGCGCAGTCGCAAACTCGACTTCCCCCATGTAGAAGGTCTGCGCCCAACGCCAGACCGTGTTCGTGAAACGCTGTTCAACTGGCTCGCGCCGTACATTCAGGGCGCCAGGGTACTGGACGTGTTCGCCGGCAGCGGCGCACTGTTTCTGGAGGCCCTGTCACGCGGTGCGGCCAAGGGCCTGGCTCTGGACAGCAACCGTGAGGCCATCTCCAACATCCGCGAAAACATGGGCATCTTGCGCTGCACCACCGGCCAGGTGCAGCAAACCGACGCCCTGCGTTACCTGGACGCGACCCCGAGTGACACCTTTGACGTGGTGTTCCTCGACCCGCCGTTCAACAAAGAACTGCTCAAGCCTGCCTGCGACCTGCTGGAGCAGCGCGGCTGGCTGACAGATGACGCCTGGATCTACACCGAAAGCGAGCTGCGCCCGTCCGAGTTGGGCTTGCCCGGCAACTGGCGCCTGCACCGCGAGCAAAAAGCCGGGGGCGTGAACTACGCCCTGTGGCAGCGCGATGCGGTTCAGGCACCCGCAGCGCAATAACAACCGCTGATCTGTGCAATCGTTGCCGCGCATTACGGCAACGATTGCACACACCCTTGCTCTATCTATGTACCGCACCCCGCGCCCTGCGCCATCGCATTCTGTCCGTTCTCACTGATCATTCGCCCCGTGTGCCTCCGCACATCGGCTGGCGTGTTCAAAAACAACGGAATGTGAAACATGACCATTACTGCTGAAAAACCCACTCACGCCTACACACTGGATAACGGCCTGCAGGTGATCCTGCGCCAGGACCACCGTACGCCAGGCATCTGCGCCTCGCTGTTCCACAAGGCGGGCACCGACCATGAACACGCAAACCAGCGCGGGCTGGCGTACCTGGCCGGTGGCGCGACCTTCAAGGACAAAGACCTTGAGCGAAAAATCGGCGCCACTGCCAATGGCTGGATCGATTACCACCTCAGTGCCTACAGCCTCGAAGCACCCAGTGCCGAGCTTGCCACCGTGCTGCAATTGCTTGCCGCCCGAATGGAGCCTCAAACACTCTCCCAAGAGCGCCTAGATAAAGGCATCAAGCACACCCAGAAGCTCGAAGAAGGCGAACCGTACTTCAGTTCCGATTACTGGATTACCCCGTCATTCGAGGAGCTGATTTTTCCCCAGGCACGCACCGTGTACAAATTCGGTAATGTCGACGACCTTGCACGCATCACGGTGGCCGACGTGCTGAGTTGGCATGAAGAAGGCTACGCGCCGAACAACTCGATTCTGGTCATTGCAGGCGATATAGCGCTCGATGACGTCCAGCCGCTGATCCAGCACCTGTTTGCCGATCTCACACCTTTCGAAGGTTTTGCCACGGCAGAGCAGCCCGCACATTCGTTTACAGGCGAGGAACGCAGGCTGGTTCAGCGTCTTGATACGCCACTGCCACGGCTGCAAATGGCCTTTAACACGCCAAGCCTCGCAACCCCGGGCGCCATCGGCGATATCCGCGCCCTGCAAGTCATCAGCGCCCTGCTGACCAAAGGCCCGCAGGCATGGCTGCCACTGCGTTTGTCTGAAGACAAGCACACGCTGGACAGCGTGATCAGCCGACTTCCGGCCTATCGCCGCAACGATGACCTCTTCCTGCTGGCCGCCACCCTGGGCGCAGACACCTCGCTGTCGGTGCAACAGGTAGAGCTGCAAATCAAACAACTGCTGGAATCACTCAAAACCCATGCACTGGATGCCGAGACCTTGAAGTACGGTCAACAGCAGGCCCTTGAAAGCCTGGAAGAACAAGACACCCTCGAAATACAAGCCTCGATCCTGGGCAACCTGGCCGCCATCGACCTGCCATGGACGCTGATCGACAGTGAGGCCGAGCAAATCCACAACGTCACGGCAGATGACATCCAGCGCGTGGCCAACACGTACTTCAGCCCCGAGCGCCTGAGCGTCGCACACAGCCTGCCGCGCGAAGCCTGATTAACCCAGGCGCGCTACCTATATACCGCCTTGCAGTACCCGCCTTGATCCAACCTGTTCTGACTTTATTCACAGAACACTCAAGGATCCTTGCGGATGAAACCCCCTCTTTTGTTTCGCTGGCTAATCACCTTGTGGTTGCCAGCGACCGCCTGTGCCCACGCGGCACCGGTTACCCATGCATTTAGCCTCGACAACGGCCTTAAGGTCATTGTTCGCGAGGACCACCGCGCTCCCGTGGTGGCCTCGCAGCTTTGGTACAAAGTCGGCGCCAGTTATGAGCAGGAAGGGCAAACCGGCTTGTCTCACGCTCTGGAACACATGGTCTTCAAAGGCAGCAGCAAACTGCCCCAGGGCGAAGCGTTGAAAGTGCTTGAATCGCTGGGCGTCAGCGCCAACGCCACCACGCGGCCCGATGCAACGTTTTACACACAGCTGCAAGCCGCCAATCGCCTTGCGGTGTCACTCGAAATCCTTGCAGACCAAATGGTCAGCGCACGCTGGAGTGACGCCCAGTTAAACATCGAACGGCTGATCATCCAGAAAGAGCGTCACGCCGCGGTCGACAGCAACCTGTGGAACTTGCTCAACGAGCGGGTCAAAACCATTGGCCATGTGGCGAGTACCTACAAGAACCCTGTGCTGGGCTGGATACATGACATCAACCGGCTGAACAACCCGCTGCTCATGCAGTGGTATCAAGACTGGTATGCGCCCAACAATGCCGTGCTGGTCATCGTCGGCGATGTGACGCTGGATCAGGCCAAAGCACTGGTGACGCAACAGTTCGGCGCAATCGATGCGCGCCCCTTGCCCACGGTCAAGCGCCCCATTGAACTGACCCATCTGGGCCGACGCGGGATGCACCTTCGCTTGCCCAGCCCCAATGCAAAGCTGGTGATGGCCTTCAATGTGCCCAGTTTGTACACCGCACAAGACCCGCAAACCGCCTTTGGCCTGTTGCTGCTCAACGAACTGCTGGCCAGCAGCGACAGCTCGCTCATCAAAGCCAGCCTGATGCATCAACAAGGCGTGCTGGCCGGGACGTACTCGCATTACGACCTGCTGAACCGGGGCGATGGCCTGCTCAGGATCTGGGCCGAAATCAGTCCGTCACGCGCTGACACCCCGCAAGCGGTGCAAGCCTTGATCTGGGCGCAGCTCACAGCGCTCAATGCCGCCCCGGTCAGTGCGCAAACGCTGGAACGCGCCAAGCGCAGGATCATCACCAAACGCCTGTACGCCCACGATCAGATCGAGAAGCAAGCCAGCGAAATAGGCGAGTTGGAAAGCATCGGACTGCCCTGGTCGACCCTCGATGCACAAGAACAGGCCCTGCAACAACTGACACCTGCCGACATTCAGCAACTGGCCTCTACCTACCTCACTGAAAACCGCTTCAGCGCTGCCTACATGCCAAAGTCGGAGAAAAAACATGAGTAAGTCGACACGTCCCCCTCTAGTGCCACTGGCGTTTATTGCCGCCCTGTTGCTATGCCTGTGCCTGAGCGCTCCGGCACAGGCAACAGAAGGCCCAACGACAACCTTGCAGACCTTGCAAACCCTGGATGACAGTCACATCGCTGCTCGCCCGCTGAGCATTCGCGTTTATGCGACCCACGAAGGCACACGCGTGCTTTTTATTGAGACCCACACGCTACCCATCGTCGATATCAGCGTGCGTTTCTCGGCGGGCAGCAGCCGTGACGACGCCTGGCCTGGGCTGGCAAACCTGACCTTGAAGCTCTTGAACCAGGGCGTCGACGGCATGGATGCCAAGGCCATCACCGAGACGTTTGATCAACTGGGGGCACAACTGACGGCCTCGGTAGACAAAGACGAAGCGCGGTTAACCCTGCGTACACTGAGTGACGGCGAGACGCGCAAGGCGGCGATTGACCTGTTCACGCGACTGATCGCACAGCCCGCTTTTACCCCGGACGCCGTCGAGCGCGCCAAAGCGTCGGCGCTCAACGCCATCGGGCTGGTGCAACAAAAACCGACAGCACGCCTGCAACAAGCCCTGCATGCGCAGGTGTATGGCAATCACCCTTACGCCCGGCCCGTCGAAGGCAACGCCCAGAGCCTGGCCTTGATAGACGCCGGGAAAGTCCGGGGTTTTCATCAAAAAGCCTACACCGCTGCCAACGCGCTGCTGGTCATCGTGGGGGACATTTCAAATGATGACGCAACAGACCTCAGCATCGCGCTCAGCCAGGCCCTGCCCCAAGGCCCGGCGCTCGCGCCTCTTGCGGTGTCCATGGACCTCACACTGCCTCCCGGTCATACCCACCTCGAAGCCCCCTATAACCAGACTTTGATCATGCTGGCGCAACCGGGCGTACCGGCGAACCATCCGGATTACGTGGCGTTGCAAGTGGCCAGCTTGATATTCGGTGGTTCCAGCAGCAGTCGCCTGATCAATGAGCTACGCCACAAGCGTGGGCTGACCTACACCGCTTCGGCCTTTATGCCGCTCTGGCAAGCGGGCGGCCCCTGGACCATCAGCCTGCAAACCGCCCCCGATCAGCAGGAGGCCACCCTGGCGCTGGTCAAAGAGTTGTTTACCGAGTGGCTGCGCGAAGGCCCCACTGAAGAGGAACTGGCCGCCGTCAAACGACGGCTGGCGGGTAACCTGCCACTGACCAGCGCCAGCAATGCGCAAATGGTTCAACAGTTGCTGCTTATGGGGGCCCACGATCTGCCCCGAAATTTCGACGCCCTGGTCATCCAAGCCCAAAAGCTGTCGCGACAAGACATCAAAGACGCCATCAATCGTTACTCCAGGGCCGATAAATGGAAGGTCGCAAGCCTGGGCCCAACGGTCGAGCAACGCCCCTTGCAACCCTGAGCGTATTGCGTAGTTATGTAACGCACCTGCCGCCCGGGTTTACCGCAACCTGTCCTGACGAACCCTCGTCAGGACACCCACCATGAACAGACTCATCGCCGGGCTGCTGCTCGGCGTCATGCTCCAGCCCCTGCTGGCATCGGCCAGCAGCCCACCGCCCATTCATGAGTTCACACTCGATAACGGGCTCAAAGTCATTGTTTACGAAGACCACAACGCCAGCCTGGTGCTGACCCACTTGTGGTATCGCATCGGGTCAAATCAGGAAGAGCCGGGCCAAACCGGCGTGTCCCATGCCGTGGAGCACATGCTGTTCAATGGCAGCAGCAAGCTCTGCACAGGCGAGTCAGGCCATATTTTGCAAAACCTGGGCGGCAGCCAAAATGCCATGACCCTGAATGACGCCACGCTGTTTTTCCATACCGTGCCCCCGCACGCGCTGGGTGTCAGCTTTGAAATGCTGGCAGATCAAATGAGCACGGCTCACCTGTCAGCGACGGTTTGGAGCGGCGAACGTGAAATCATCAAAAATGAGCGCACCGAGGCCTCTGATCTCCACCCCATCAAGCGCGCCATCGAAGTCCCCCGGCGCCTGGCCCTGCCGGCCAGCGCCGCAGGCAACCCGATCATTGGCTGGCGGCATGACCTGGACCGCCTGCAAACCGAAGAGGTAAAGCGCTGGTATCAACGCTGGTATGCCCCCAACAACGCGGTGCTGGTAGTCGTCGGTGACATCACCCCCCAGCAGGTCAAACAACTGGCCGAACGGTATTTCGGCCCTATTGCCCGCCGGGCGCTGCCCTACAGCTCAACCCCCATCGACCTGGCGATGCCCGGCGAGCGCAGCATCACGCACTACATCCCCCAGCAAATACCCGTGCTGTACATGGCCTTCAATGTGCCGAGCCTCGCCACTCAAACAGACCCGCGAACAGCACCGGCACTGGAGCTGATTTCCGAAATGCTGGGCGGCGCAAACAGCTCGCTGTTCGAGTCGTTACTGGTGCGCAAGGAAGGCCTGGCAGACACCACCACCGTTCATTACCAGGCGGTCAGCCTCGGCGATGAACTGTTCAACATCAGCGCGCTGCCCGACCTCGAAACAGCCGCTTCGCTTGAAACCCTCAAGGCACTCCAGACGCGAATTCTGGCCATTATCGACTCATTGAAAACCGCCCCGCCAAGCCTTGAAGACCTCGAACGCGCGCGGACGCAGATCAAGGCACGGCGCGTGTTCGACCAGGATGAGCCGGAAAACCGCGCCCTGCAGATTGGCATGCTGGAAATGGCCGGGCTGTCCTGGCGCACCGAAAAGACACGGCTCGATGCCTTGAACGCCATCACCCCGCAAGACATTCAACGCACAGCGCAGACCTTTCTGGTCGCAGACCGGTTAATCACCAGCTACGCGCTGCCTGAGGAGTCAGCTCATGAATAATGCCCAACGCATCGCACGCGGCACCCTCGTCTGCCTGTTCGCACTGTCGGGCATTTTTTTGGCGGCGGGCTGTTACGTACAGGCAGCAGATATTCCCGGCCCCACCTTAGCCTTGCAATCGCTGCGCGAACTCAAAGAGCCCACAGGCACACCCCACACGCCCCGGATCCAGTCGTGGACACTCAAGCAGGGCAGCCGCGTGCTGTTTGTAGAAAACCACCACTTGCCCATGGTCGACCTGAAAATCAGTTTTGCCGCAGGCAGCTACCACGATGGCGAAACACCGGGGCTGGCGGCCATGACCCAGGCCCTGTTCAGTGTCGATTCGGCGCGCAAGCCCGCCGACGAGATCGCCCGGGGGTTTAACCGTTACGGCGCGCAAATAACCCACGGGATCAATGCCGAGCAAAGCTACCTGACCCTCCGAAGCCTGAGCGCACCCGAAGTGCTTGCCCCGGTGATGAACCTGTTCACTGAAACCCTGACACAGCGTGCATTCAGCGAGGAGAACCTGTCGCGAATAAGACGATCCTTGCTGTCAGACCTCAAGCTTGAGCAAGTGCTTGCGCAGGCGCGAGCGCTGACCAGCATTCGCGAAGAGCTGTACCCCGGCCAGCCCTTATCGCGCTCAACCAACGGCACCCACGACAGCCTTCAACGCATACAAGCCGCGCAGGTTCGCAATTTTTTTCAGCGGGCCTATACCGCAGCCAACGCCCAGATAGTGATCGTCGGCGACCTCACACCCGAGCGGGCCACATTACTCAGCCAAACCTTGGCCGACGCGCTGCCGCAAGGGCCGGCGCTGCCCGCCCCGCAGACGTTTACCGCACAGGCCAACGCTGGCAAAACGCTGCACATTGAAGACGCAACGAGCCAGACGTTGCTGGTCATGGCACACAATGTTGTGCCCAATCAGCACCCGGATGCATTGGCCCTCCATGTCGCCAATGCGATGTTCAATGGCATTTTAAATAATCAACTGCGCGAGAATCACAGCGTCACTTACGGGGTGCAGTCCGATATCGAACATGCCAAAGGCACAGCAACTTGGATCACCCAGTTCAATACGCCGCCCCACTACAGTGAGCAGGCCTTGGCCCATGCCAAAACGCTGTTTGAGCAGTTCCTCAAGGATGGGCCCACGCAAGAGCAGCTGGACAGCATCAAGAAATACCTGCGTCAGGCGCTGCCACAACTGATCGCGACCAACAGGAACCTGCTCAAGGAACTGGAGGACATCAACCGTTTCGATCACACCCTGGACTTCACACACAAAATAACCGAGATCCAGAAAATGACCGCCGGCCAGATAAAAGCCGCCATGAACCGGCACATGAACGCCAACGCTTGGGTCACCCTCACTCTCGGCCCCAGCGTTGCCCAGCAAGCCCTGCCCGAGCTCATCATGAGTGAAACCAGCGGCCAGCCGTTCTGCAATTCGACCAATTGGATGAGTACCGCACAGCACACACTGCTTGGGCCGCGGGCCGCGTTGTGGCAACTTAGGCACTTTCCGACACCTGTCACCGACTGAGAACTTAAGTGCGCGCCCTCGCTTCCCCTGCGTTACCCGTGGAACTGTTCACACCAGCTTCTGGCCTCGGCAACCCTCATTTGCAAACGCTGTGGGGGCCGCTGTGGCGCACCAAACCTGTTGTTGAACATCAACGCGAGCGCCTGTGGCTCGAAGATGGCGACTTTCTCGACCTCGACTGGCACGGCACGCCGTCAGCCCATGAACCGCTGGTGCTAGTGCTGCATGGCCTGACCGGTTCCTCGGGCTCGCACTACATCGCAGGCCAGCAAAGCGCCCTGGCAAAACAGGGCTGGGCCAGCGTGGCCCTGAACTGGCGCGGGTGTTCGGGGGAGCCCAACCTGCTGGCACGCAGTTACCACTCCGGTGCCAGTGAAGACCTGGCCGCAACCGTTGCGCATTTGCGGGCGCGCTACCCGCTGGCGCCGATCTATGCCGTGGGTTACTCACTGGGCGGCAACGTGCTGCTTAAATACCTGGGCGAATCGGGCAGCGCCAGCGGCCTGCAAGGTGGCGTCGCGGTTTCGGTGCCGTTTCGCCTCGACCAGTGCGCCGACCGCATCGGCATGGGCTTCTCCAAGGTGTACCAGGCGCACTTCATGCGTGAAATGGTGGCCTACGTCAAAATCAAACAGCGCCAGTTTCAACACGACGCCAAGCACGAAGCGCTGGCCGCACTGGCAAAGCTGGGCACCCTCAAATCGCTGAGCAAACTGCGCACCTTTTGGGAGTTCGACGACCGGGTCACCGCGCCGCTCAACGGTTATCAGAGCGTCGACGACTATTACCGCCGCGCCTCCAGCCGCTACTTCCTGGGTGCCATTGAAACACCCACGCTGATCATCCAGTCCGAGGACGATCCGTTTGTGTTCAAACACAGCATCCCTGAAGCCAGCGAACTGTCCGCCTGCACCGAACTTGAGCTGCACACCAAGGGCGGCCATGTGGGGTTCGTTGAAGGGTCGCCGAGAACGCCCAGGTACTACCTGGAACGGCGCATTCCACAGTGGTTGGCCAGCCTCAAGCCTGAGTCTGCGTAATGAAGGTGGAGCAAGGTGAGTCCATCCATTTTTGGCAAACGGCGCCGCTGACCGGCGTCGAATTACTCACCGCGCGCTACATCGAACACCGCTTTGTGCCCCATGTGCATGATGGTTTTGTGATCGGCATGATCATGGACGGCGCCCAGCGTTATCGCTATCGGGGTGCAGAGCATCTGGCCGGCACCGGCACACTGGTGTTGATCAACCCGGACGAAGTGCATAACGGCCACAAAGGCCACGATGCCGGTTGGCGCTACCGTGCGTTCTACCCGGACAACGAGCAAATCCAAAGCCTGCTGGAAGAGCTGAACTTGCCCGGCACCCACCTGCCCACCTTCAACGACACCCTGCTGCACGACCCGGAGCTGTTTCACGGGTTGCAGCAACTGCATCATTTGCTCGAAGGCCCGGAATCGGCGCTGCATCAGCAAACGCTCTGGCGGCAAATGATGCTCGCCCTGCTCAATCGCCATGCCCGCCTGCCGATGCCGGGCAAGCCGGGGGTGGAACACCGGGCGGTGCGCCAGGCCAAAGAGCTGCTGCAATCGCGTCTGGCAGAACCGCCCTCGCTGGAAGAACTGGCGGCGGCGGTCAACTTGTCGCCGTTCCACTTTGCCCGCGTGTTCCAGCGCGCCACGGGCATGCCGCCGCACACCTGGCTGATGCAACAACGCATCGCCCATGCCCGCGGATTGTTGCAACAAGGCTGCTTACCGCTGCAAGTCGCTACACAACTGGGTTTTGCCGACCAAAGCCATTTGAGCCGCCAGTTCAAAAAAGTCTACGGCGTCGGCCCGGCGGCGTATCGCGCGGCCAGTGCCCAGCACGCACAAAGCCTGTAGACGGTAGTCCTGCGGCCCGCATCGCTACAACAAAACCGTGTAGGAGCGAGCTTGTCTCGCGAGCTTTTAAAGATCAAAAGATCGCGAGCAAGCTCGCTCCTACGGAGTGTTGCCTGCACGTTTGGCGGCGGTCTGCAGCCCGCATCGCTGCATCAAAACCGTGTAGGAGCGAGCTTGTCTCGCGAGCTTTTAAAGATCAAAAGATCGCGAGGCAAGCTCGCTCCTACGGAGTGTTGGCTGCACGTTTGGCGGCGGTCTGCGGCCCGCATCGCTGCATCAAAACCGTGTAGGAGCGAGCTTGCTCGCGAGCTTTTAAAGATCAAAAGATCGCGAGCAAGCTCGCTCCTACGGAGTGTTGCCTGCACGTTTGGCGGCGGT